>NZ_JBFRJM010000068.1:0-38199 GCF_041468865.1 Vibrio sp. 10N.286.52.C3
GAAAGCCGCGATGAACCAAATAAAAGCGTTACTCAAAATTTAGATATAAAAAAACCGGCCTAGGCCGGTTTTTTTCGTTTTGCGTTGTAATCAAATTTCTATTAAAGAGCTTTGATTGCAGCAGCGAAACGAGACTTATGACGTGCAGCTTTATTCTTATGAATAAGGCCTTTAGTCGCCATACGGTCAAGAAGTGGTGTAACTTCTACAAGAGCAGCAGTTGCAGCTTCTTTATCACCAGCTGCGATAGCTGCGATAGTCTTTTTCATGTAAGTGCGCATCATAGAACGACGGCTAGCATTGTGCTGGCGACGTTTCTCAGCTTGGATAGCGCGCTTCTTAGCAGATTTACTGTTTGCCAAGGGTCTAACTCCCAAAAACTTAGTTCGGTGACAATTTAAGGGCGAGGACTATCCCTCATTAGCGCTTAATTGTCAAATGATTTGTGCAAAAACCAATCGTAGCCAAACAAACTTTGGTATGGAAAGGTCATCGCGGTTAAGATGGCGGGGATTCTAACAGCATTTTTAGACCAATGCTAATAAATATGCTTCTTAGGACAGGATAGTATTTATCCTCGCTTGAAAGTAATCAACCAGTGTCAGAGGTTTCTGTGAGTAAACGACTATTAAAGTCAGGCCTGATTGTCAGCGCAATGACTTTTGTTTCCCGTGTATTGGGGCTAGTACGTGATGTAGTAGTAGCAAATTTGATGGGGGCAGGAGCGAGTGCCGACGTATTTTTCTTCGCTAATAAAATTCCTAATTTCTTACGTCGACTTTTTGCAGAAGGTGCGTTTTCTCAAGCGTTTGTTCCTGTATTAACGGAATATCACGCCGCAGGTGATAAAGATAAGACACGAGATTTAATTGCTAAGGTGTCGGGGACGCTCGGGGTTTTAGTTTCTATTGTCACCGTCATCGGGGTATTGGGCTCTGGCGTGATCACCGCGATGTTTGGTGCGGGTTGGTTTATCGACTGGCTAAATGATGGCCCATCAGCACCCAAATTTGAGCTAGCGAGCTTTATGCTCAAGATTACCTTTCCTTATTTATGGTTTATCACCTTCGTCGCTTTATCTGGTGCCATTCTTAATACATTAGGTAAATTTGCGGTCTCTTCTTTTACTCCTGTGTTCTTGAACGTGATGATCATAGGCGCTGCATGGTTTATCTCACCTAATTTAGAACAACCAGAAATTGGTTTGGCTATTGGTGTGTTTCTTGGTGGCTTAGTCCAATTCCTTTTCCAAATGCCTTTCTTGATCAAAGCGGGTGTGTTGGTTAAGCCGAAGTGGGGATGGAGAGACCCGGGTGTGGTTAAGATCCGCACATTAATGATCCCTGCTCTGTTCGGTGTATCGGTCAGCCAAATCAACTTATTGTTTGATACCTTTATTGCCAGCTTCCTCGCAACAGGCTCTATCAGTTGGTTGTACTACTCAGACCGACTGCTTGAATTTCCTCTCGGTTTATTCGGTATCGCGATTGCGACTGTGATTCTTCCTGCTTTGTCTCGTAAACACGTAGATGCTCAAGGGGAAGGGTTCGCGCATACCATGGATTGGGGCGTGCGCATGGTGTTGCTGCTTGGTATTCCTGCGATGTTAGGTCTTATCGTTTTAGCTAAACCCATGTTGATGGTGCTATTTATGCGTGGTGAGTTCTCTCCACACGATGTACAGCAAGCATCGATGTCATTGGTAGCTTACGCATCAGGCTTGCTTAATTTCATGCTGATTAAAGTTTTAGCTCCGGGCTATTACTCTCGCCAAGATACCAAAACACCGGTTAAGTACGGCATTATCGCTATGGTGACCAATATGGTGTTTAACGCGATCTTTGCTTATTTTTATGGCTATGTGGGTTTGGCGATTGCGACGGCACTGTCTGCCTTTGTGAATATGGCCTTGTTATATCGAGGATTGCACCTTGCGGGTGTGTATCAATTAACTAAGACAACCTTGTTGTTCAGTGCCAAATTAATTATCTCAGGTGTGGTGATGGTAGCGGCTATTTTATGGCAGCTGGATAATATGCAACATTGGCTTGAATGGAGCTTTAGCCAGAGAGCGCTGACATTAACTGGCTTGATTGGACTTGGTGGCTTTGTTTATATTGTTTCGGTACTGATTTTAGGTATCCGAGTAAAACATTTAAAAGCAGCGACAGATTAATACTGATTAGTATATAATCCGTCGGTTTCACACAATAAATGATGCAAATAACAGGTTTTAGCTGATCATAATGGAACTGATCCGAGGTATACACAATATTAAAGCGCAGCATCATGGCTGTGTATTAACCATAGGTAACTTCGATGGTGTTCATTTAGGACATCAAGAGGTTTTGAGTCAGGTTTCTAAACAAGCTGCAGCATTAGGGCTACCTTCTGTTGTTATGACGTTTGAACCGCAGCCTATGGAGCTGTTTGCCCGAGATAGAGCGCCAGCACGTTTAACTCGTTTACGAGACAAATACGTGCAACTGAGTAAGCTAGATATCAGTCGCTTATTGTGTGTTAATTTTAATCAGTATTTTGCAAGTTTATCCGCGGAAGCATTCATTAAGGATCTTTTGGTTGATAAGCTTGGTGTGAAGTTCTTGGTGGTTGGTGACGATTTTTGCTTTGGTAAAGGTCGTACCGGTAATTTCGCTATGCTCAAAGAGGCGGGCGAGAAGTACGGTTTTGAGGTGGTCAGCACCCAAAGCTATTGCTTAAACCAATTACGAGTAAGCAGTACTGAGATACGAAATGCATTAGCGGTCGATGACTTGGCTGCAAGTGCTACCATGTTAGGACGTGATTACAGTATTAGTGGTCGAGTGTCCCATGGTCGAAAACTAGGGAGAACTATCGGTTTCCCTACCGCTAATATTCCATTAAAGCGTTGTGTTTCTCCTGTATCGGGAGTGTATGTTGTTGAAGCTTTGGATATCGACGGTGTTCCTGTCGGTGGCGTTGCTAATATTGGACAACGACCAACAGTTAATGGGGTAAGGCAGCAATTGGAAGTGCATTTTTTTGACTTTAAAGCCAATTTATATGGTAAACAGTTAGAAGTACGACTTTTGCACAAACTGCGCGACGAGATAAAATTTGAATCGTTCGACGCACTAAAGAATCAAATAGAATTGGATGCTGAAGCCGCAAGGGTGTGGCTGCTTCAGCTAAAGAATTAATCGGATGATTCCACCGATTAACATAATGTCTAACTTCGCCCAATATAACGGAATTAAGAATCGATGAGTGATTATAAAGATACCCTGAACTTACCAGAAACAGGGTTCCCAATGCGCGGCAATCTGGCAAATCGTGAGCCAGAAATGCTGAAGCGTTGGTACAAAGAAGATCTTTACGGCGAAATCCGTAAGGCAAAGAAAGGTAAAAAATCTTTCGTACTGCATGATGGCCCTCCATACGCGAACGGCGATATTCACATTGGCCACGCGCTGAATAAGATTCTTAAAGACATTATTATCAAATCTAAGACCCTTTCTGGTTTTGATGCACCGTACATCCCTGGTTGGGACTGTCACGGTCTTCCAATCGAGCTAATGGTTGAGAAGAAGAAAGGTAAGCCTGGTCAGAAGATTTCGGCGGCTGAATTCCGCGAAGAGTGTCGAAAGTACGCTGCGGGTCAAGTTGAAGGTCAGAAAGAGAGCTTCAAACGTCTTGGCATCATGGGCGAGTGGGACAAACCTTATCGCACTATGGATTTTGGCACAGAAGCGAACATCATTCGTTCTCTTGGCAAAATCGCAGACAAAGGTCACCTTCTTAAAGGTTTCAAACCCGTTCACTGGTGTACTGATTGTGGTTCTGCTCTGGCTGAAGCTGAAGTTGAATACAAAGATAAAGTTTCTCCATCTATCGATGTGAAATTTACAGCAGCTGACGAAGCGGCGCTTCTAGAGAAATTTACTCTAGCTGAAGGTCATGCGGGTCAAGGCGAAATTTCTATCGTTATCTGGACAACAACACCATGGACTCTGCCTGCTAACCGCGCAGTATGTCTACGTGATGATCTTGAATACGTGCTTATCCAAGTTGAAGCGAATGGCGACCAGCCTGCTCAACGTATCGTTGTTGCTTCTGAACTAGCAAAAGACGTAATGGATCGTGCAGGTATCGAGCACTTCCACAACCTTGGTTTTGCTACAGGTGCTGATCTTGAGCTTTCTCAGTTCAACCACCCGTTCTACGACTTTACTGTTCCTGCAGTTCTTGGCGATCACGTAACAACAGATTCAGGTACTGGTGTGGTTCACACTGCGCCTGGTCACGGTCAAGAAGATTTCGTGGTTGGTAAAAAGTACAACCTAGAAATCGCTAACCCAGTTGGTTCTAACGGCGTTTACCTGCCAGATACAGAGCTATTTGCTGGTCAGCACGTATTCAAAGCGAACGACTCTGTTTTAGAAGTTCTAAAAGAGAAAGGTGCACTTCTGCATCACCACGCTTACGAGCACAGCTACCCACACTGTTGGAGACACAAAACTCCAATCATCTTCCGCGCAACACCACAATGGTTCATCTCTATGGATCAAGCTGGCCTACGTGCTAAAGCACTAGAGTCAATCAAGAGTGTTGAGTGGTTGCCTGAATGGGGTCAAAGCCGTATCGAAGGCATGGTTGAAGGTCGTCCTGAGTGGTGTATCTCTCGTCAACGTACTTGGGGTGTGCCAATTGCTTTGTTTGTTCATAAAGAAACAGCAGAACTTCACCCAGAAAGCCCAGCGCTTATTGAAAAAGTTGCGAAGCTAGTTGAAGAGAAAGGCATTCAAGCTTGGTGGGATGTAGACGCTGCTGAACTTATGGGCGCAGAAGACGCTGATAAGTACGAAAAAGTAATGGATACGCTAGACGTATGGTTCGACTCAGGTGTTACGCACTTCTCTGTTGTTGATTCTCGTGAAGAGTACAACTTCCCGAACGAAGAGCGCACTCACAGTGCTGATCTTTACCTTGAAGGTTCAGACCAACACCGTGGCTGGTTCCAGTCTTCTCTAATTTCATCTATCGCGATGAAAGACGAAGCACCGTACAAGCAAGTACTAACGCACGGTTTCGTAGTGGATGGTAACGGCCGTAAGATGTCTAAATCTATCGGTAACGTTGTTGCTCCTAAAGACGTAACCAACAAGCTAGGTGCAGATATCCTGCGTCTATGGGTTGCTTCTACAGACTACACGGGTGAAGTTGCGGTTTCTGATGAAATCCTGAAGCGTTCAGCGGATGCTTACCGTCGTATTCGTAACACGGCTCGTTTCTTCCTAGCGAACTTGAACGGTTTCAACCCTGAAACTGACCTAGTTCCTGCTGAAGAGATGGTTGCACTTGATCGCTGGGCTGTTGGCCGTGCTCAAGCTGCACAAGAAGAGATTGTTAAAGCATACGGCGAGTACAACACTCACGGTGTGACTCAACGTCTAATGCAGTTCTGTTCTATCGAAATGGGTTCTTTCTACCTAGACGTAATCAAAGACCGTCAGTACACAGCGAAGCAGGGCAGCCATGCTCAACGTAGCTGTCAAACGGCGCTTTACTACATCGTAGAAGCTCTAGTTCGTTGGATGGCACCTATCATGTCGTTCACTGCAGATGAAATTTGGAACGAAATGCCAAGCTCTTTACCAACTGGAGAGCAGCGCGACACGTTCGTATTCACAGGTGAGTGGTTCGAAGGTCTATTTGGTCTTGCAGAAGGCGAAGAGCTAAGCAACGAATTCTGGACTGAAATCCAGTCTGTTCGTGGCGCAGTGAACAAGCTTCTTGAAGATGCTCGTAAAGAGAAAACGATCGGTGGTGCACTGCAAGCTGAAGTTACTCTATACGCTGACGATGCACTAGCGGCTAAAATCAACAAGCTAGAAGATGAGCTACGTTTCGTACTTATCACCTCTGCAGCTGTTGTTAAGCTACTGAGCGAGAAGTCTGATGCAGCGCAAGCGACAGACGTTGCTGGTCTATTCGTTCAAGTTGCGGCTACTGAAGCTGAGAAGTGTGACCGTTGCTGGCACCACACTCCAGATGTAGGCACTATCGAAGGTCACGAGAAAGTTTGTGGTCGTTGTGTGTCGAACATCGACGGTGAAGGCGAAGTGCGTAAGTTCGCATAACGACTCAGAGAAAGACTGAACTTTTTGTAAAAATCATAGCCCCAGTATCAACTGGGGTTATTTTTAGTTATAGGAAATGTGTTTAACCAAGTTGGTAATCAAGGTCACGTAAGGTGACTAACAATGAATACCAACTTCGTAAATACTAGGAATAGAAATGAGTGAAGTTTCGTTAAAACAATCTGGTGTACGTTGGTTATGGCTGGCTCTATTGGTCTTCTTGGCTGATATCGGCATTAAACTCTTTGTCATGGACAATATGGGTTATGGTTGGGCAAACCGTATTGAGGTGCTGCCATTCTTTAACTTTTTGTACGTGCATAACTACGGTGCAGCGTTTAGCTTCTTGAGTGATCAAAGTGGTTGGCAGCGTTGGTTATTTACGGGTATCGCATTTGCGGTAACAGGTATGCTGACGTACTGGATGAGCAAACTACCAGCAACAGAGAAGTGGAATAACATTGCTTATGCGATCATCATTGGTGGTGCAGTAGGTAATGTGTTTGACCGAGTCGTACATGGCTTTGTTGTCGATTACTTAGACTTCTACTGGGGCACTTACCACTGGCCTGCATTTAACTTAGCGGATATGGGAATCTGTATCGGTGCTGCGATGATCATCTTAGATGGTTTCCGTAAGAAAGACGAAAGCAAATAGCTTGCTTCAAAGTCAGTCTATGACTCACAGAATAGAATAGAATAGCCCTAAGCGCTGTCGGTTGATTCCGACGGCGCTTTTTTTTATGCTTCAGTCAACAAGGAAGCAAAGCACAGCGCATCCTCAAATAATAAAGAAGTCTAAGGAAAGTAACGTGGCAGCAATTAAAAATGATTCAGCAGTAACTCTACATTTTACGATTAAAATGAAGGATGGTTCAGTTGCCGATAGTACGGAGAACATGGGCAAACCAGCGAAGTTCGTCATGGGTGATGGCAGCCTAAGTGAGAACTTTGAAGCGTGCTTACTTGGACTTGAAGCCGGCACTGAAAAGTCTATCGAACTGAAGGCGGAAGACGCGTTTGGTATGCCAAACCCAGATCATATTCACTATATGGATCGTGCTAAGTTTGTTGGCGACTCTGAAGTTGAAGTGGGCACTATCATGGCATTTTCAGGTCCTGACGGTATGGAAATTCCAGGTATTATTACTGAGATCGCAGGTGATTCAGTGACGGTTGATTTTAATCACCCACTCGCTGGTCAAGACGTTACCTTTGACGTCAATATCTTAACGGTAGAATAACTCTCTTAACGTTAGAATAGCTGTCTTCACGCTAGAATAAGATAGCCTTACAGCTGTGATCTCACCCAGAGCTTCACTGTCTAGACGCTTCACTGTAGAATGCGAACCTCGCTGACGGCGAACTCTATAGAAGCAACCTTAGTACCGCGGTAAATGATGAGCAATGAAATGAAAATAATGTTAGCTAACCCTCGTGGCTTTTGTGCCGGTGTCGATCGTGCGATCAGCATCGTAGAGCGTGCACTCGAAATGTATCAGCCACCGATCTATGTTCGCCATGAAGTGGTACACAACCGCTTTGTTGTTGAGGGGCTCAAGCAGCGTGGTGCTATTTTTGTCGAAGAACTGAGTGAGGTGCCAGACGACAACATCGTGATCTTTTCGGCTCACGGTGTTTCTCAAGCGGTTCGTAAAGAAGCGAAAGAGCGTGAGTTAACGGTATTTGATGCGACGTGTCCTTTGGTGACTA
The DNA here is from genome assembly GCF_041468865.1 of Vibrio sp. 10N.286.52.C3. NCBI lineage: Bacteria > Pseudomonadati > Pseudomonadota > Gammaproteobacteria > Vibrionales > Vibrionaceae > Vibrio > Vibrio sp. 10N.286.52.C3. The sequence continues at coordinate 7,836 of NZ_JBFRJM010000068.1, forward strand.
AAGTTCATATGGAGGTTGCTCGTGCGAGCCGCAAACATATGGAAGTGGTACTGATTGGCCACGCAGGTCACCCTGAAGTGGAAGGCACTATGGGTCAGTACGCGAGCCAAACTGGTGGTATGTACTTGGTTGAAAGACCAGAGGACGTACAGAACCTCGTGGTGAATGATCCAAGTAACCTGCACTATGTTAGCCAAACTACGCTATCAGTAGATGAAACTGCAGATGTGATTGAAGAGCTACGTCGAGTGTTCCCTGAGATTCAAGGCCCACGTAAAGACGACATCTGTTACGCGACTCAAAACCGTCAAGACGCTGTGCGTGAGATGGCGAATGACGTTGATGTGGTGATAGTGGTTGGTTCTAAGAACTCATCGAATTCAACTCGTCTAAAAGAGCTAGCTGAGAAACTAGGCACACCAGGCTACCTAACTGACTGTCCTGAAGACATTCAAACCGAGTGGGTTGAAGGGAAAAAGAAAATCGGTGTAACAGCCGGTGCTTCTGCTCCTGAAGAGCTGGTAAACCAAATTCTAGATCGTATTCGTGAGCTAGGTGCGACTGACGTTGAAGAGATTCAAGGTCGTGAAGAGAACATGTTCTTTGAAGTACCAAAAGAGCTACAGATTAAGCAAGTCGACTAATCTCTATTGATTGGTGACAAGATCGATGCGTAACACTATCGATTTGCAAACACTATTGATTTGTAAACAGCAGGAAGCCAACGTTGATACGTTGGCTTTTTTGATCGTGCTTTGGAACAAGGCGTCTAATTCTAACGCGTTACTGGAGACCGAGTTGCTCTTTTAAAGTCTTTAAATAACGACGACTCACCGGGACTTCAAAGCCAGTCAGGGTAATGATCTCTGCTAATCCATTTTCTAGCAGTTTGATCTCTTGGATCGATTTTATGTTGATCAAATACTGTCGATGACAGCGGATCAAATCGGTCTTTTCTTCCAAGATCTTTAGTGTTAACTGTGAGGTTGCGGTTTGCGATGAGCTACGAACATGCACACCACTGATATCGGAATAGGCGCACTCTACCGTTTGGCTTGCCATGATCACAATGCGGTTATGACCAATACATGGGATTTGCTCTAAGTGACAGGGAGCAATCGCTGAGATGTTCTGTTCTGGTGCTTTCTGATTTTGTTTGATGACCTTATTCAGGCGACAAACGCTCTTGTTTAATCGACAAGGCTCGACTGGCTTAAGTAGGTAATCAAAAGCGTTATCTTCAAAGGCTTGAATCGCATATTGGTCGTAGGCGGTGACGAATACCACGTAGGGCATGGTATCTGGGTCAAGCATGCTTAACAGCTCAATCCCAGTAACCTGCGGCATTTGGATATCCAAATACACGACATCAGGCTTGAGTAGGTTGATCTGTTTCAGTCCTTCGATCGCGTTACTCGCTTGGCCTATGATTTCCACTTCTCCGGTTTCGGTCAGCAGCTCAATCAGCTCTTCGCGAGCAAAAAGCTCATCATCGATAACTAGTGCCTTTAACATCCTACAATCTTCATCTTGGTTCTATCCCTGCTTGGTTCACGCTTATCTTTTAAATGTCTGCTTCTAAATGTTTCAACTCGGAGCGATCCGTCTCCGAAAATACCATTATTTGAGTATAGGTATGATAAAGCTCATTCGAGTAAATTGCTGTGGTTGAGATTCTATTTTTAGTGCTGAATCTTGTCCAAAGAAATTAGTGAGTCGTTTATCAACAATTTCCATCCCTAATCCTACATGATCTTGAGATGGCTTCTGATAATTACCTGCATTGTCTTCAACGGTTAACTTGAACCCACCCTCGAAAGCCTCGCTAGAGATCTTTACTTTACCGCCTTCCAACATATTAGATATCCCATGTTTGATGGCGTTTTCTACCAGCGGTTGCAGGGTAAAGCTCGGCAATTGAGATTCATATAACTGCGGGTCGATATCCCATTCCACTTCTAGTCGATCGGTAAAGCGTGCTTTCTCTATGGTCAGGTAAGCGTTGACGTGTGCCAGTTCGTCTTTGAGCTTCACGGTGTTGATGTTCTGCTTTAGGTTGCTTCTAAAGAAGTGAGACAGGTGTTGAATCAACTCTCGAGCTTTATCTGGGTCACGACGTGTTACTGCGCTGATAGTATTAAGCGCATTGAACAAGAAGTGCGGGTTCACTTGAGCGTGCAGCAGTTTGATTTCTGCTTGTGTCAGTAGCGTTTGCTGCTGCTGGTAGTTGCTAAATAGGATCTGGCTCGATAATAGTTGAGCGATACCTTCACCCATCGACATATTGATAGTTGAGAATAGTTTCAGCTTTGGCTCATAGAGCTTGATGGTGCCGACCACTTCGTTACCCGCGCGCAATGGAATAATCAACGCAGAACCCAATTTACAATCCTGCGACAAGGAGCATTGGTATGGGTTCTCTTTGCCATCAAGGTAGATGATGTCGTTCTGTTCCATCGAAGTGAGCGTGCTTTGCGATGAAATCGGGGTGTTCGGAATATGGTGTTCATCACCAATACCAACGAACGCGAGGATTTTCTCTCGGTCGGTAATCGCTACCGCCCCTACGTTGGTCTCTTCATAAACGATACGTACGATTTTTTGTGCGTTATCGGAATTGAACCCACCATGCAAAATACCCACCGAACGTTCGGCAATGGTCAGTGCGCGGCGTGAGAAGGTAGCCGAGTACTTTTCGAAGATGGTTTTTCTGTCTTGGATGATGCTCATGAACAGTGCTGCACCGACCGAGTTAGCGATGATCATTGGCGCCGCAATATCGGAGACCAGAGCATAGGATTGTTCGAAGGGTTTTGCGACCGCCAGCAGAATCAGCATCTGAATGATCTCTGCAAACAGGGTTACCGAGAAAACCACTAACGGATTAAACAGTTGGCTGGCTTTGTTCTTTCTGACTAAGTACACATGCAGCAGGCCACCAATCAAGCCTTCTGCTGTCGTTGAGATAGCACAAGCTAAGTCCGTAAATCCACCCAATGAATAGCGATGAATCCCGCCAGTAAAGCCGACCGCAAAGCCAACTACAGGACCACCAAACAAACCGCCCATTACCGCGCCCATCGCTCGCGTGTTGGCGATGGCATCATTGATTTGCAGTCCGAAATAGGTGCCCATAATACAGAATAGGGAGAACAGAACGTAGCAGCTGATCTTATGGCCTAAGCGTGAAGAGATGCTCAACAAAGGGAGAATCAGTGGGGTTTTACTCAGCATGTAAGCAATCACTAAGTAGACGCAGGTTTGTTGCAGCAGAGAGAGAATGAGTTCCATATTTTCACCTATTGAGACGCTTGTTAAGTGTAAAGCTCATTGCTTGGTAACGGTAGCTTTGCTTGTGTTTTAGTAGCCTATATTCGCTTCCCAGAGTCGAAAGCACTAACGCCTACAAACAATAAAGCCCATCACAGTGGACGGGCTTTAGTCTTAGGTTCCACGAATCACTGAGTGATTACGGGAGCAAGCGAAGTTGTGTTTGGCTGTTCTTTTATCTCTTTCTATGAAGATTGGTCTCTTGTTCCCAAGAGCCTTAAAGAACTAGGCTGTTTTGGTGACGCCTTTTGCTTCTTTCTCTTCTTCATCAGCTAGGTCGATATCGCCTTTGCCTTTTGAAATTTTAATAACGTAAGCCGCAACACCTAGCGCACTCACCACACCAATGATGGTTGAGATTTGCATTGGTAGACCGAAGCCCAGTTGGCTGTTGTTCAGGATGAATGTGATACACACAGACGTCATGAAGATAGCTGGAACTGTTGTTACCCAGTGCAGTTTGTTGTGGCGAAGTAGGTAAGCTGAAGCTGTCCACAGCATCATTACGGCTGTTGATTGGTTAGCAAAACCGAAGTAGCGCCAGATGATACCGAAATCAACTTGAGTCAGGACGCCACCGATAACGAACAGTGGTAACGCCATTAGTAGACGGTTACGCAGTGTTTTCTGTTCCATGTTGAAGTATTCAGCAAGGATAAGACGGCTTGAACGGAACGCTGTGTCACCAGAAGTGATTGGTAGGATAACCACGCCAAGGAAAGCAAGGATACCGCCAAATACACCCAGTAGACCAAATGAAGCGCTGTATACCACGTTACCTGGGCCGCCGTTTGCAATTGCGTCAGACAGAGACTCAACCGAACCGAAGAAAGACAGAGCAAGTGCACACCAGATTAGAGCGATGATGCCTTCACCAATCATTGCGCCGTAGAATACGAAGCGACCGTTCTTCTCGTTTTCCATACAACGCGCCATCAGAGGAGACTGAGTGGCGTGGAAGCCAGAGATAGCACCACATGCGATAGTGATGAAGAGAGCAGGCCAAAGTGGTAGGTCATTCGGGTTCATGTTGGTGAACATGTCGCTGATCTCAAAGCCCCCCATGATTTGGTGTTCGTCAGATAGACCAATCGCAGTGATTAGGCCAACAGACATAAAGATAAGCAGTGCACCGAACAGTGGGTAGAAGCGACCAATGATTTTATCGACAGGGACAATCGTTGCGATGATGTAGTAAGCAAAGATGATAACAACCATCGTAGTTGCAGACATCGCGAAATCAGTTTGGTCGTTCACTAGGTTAGTGATCATACCTGCTGGAGCAGATACGAATACCACACCAACAAGAAGCAGTAGAACAATGGCAAAGATGTTCATAAAGTGTTTTGCGCCATTGCCTAGGTAACGTCCAGTGATGGTTGGAACCGAAGCTCCGCCATTACGGATAGATAACATACCTGAGAAGTAGTCGTGTACTGCACCTGCGAAGATACAACCTAGAACGATCCAAAGCATTGCTGCTGGACCATAAAGGGCACCCATGATAGGGCCGAAGATTGGACCTACACCTGCGATGTTAAGCAGCTGAACTAGGTAAACCTTTGGTGTCGACATTGGAACGTAGTCCACGCCATCTTGCTTAGTGTGAGCAGGTGTTTGGCGTTTTTCATTGATACCGAAAATCTTCTCGATAAAGGTACCGTAAATAAAGTAGCCACCAATGAGTGCTGCGACACAGGTAAGAAACCACATCATAATTTGTTATCCCTGAATGTATTAATTAAGTCAGGGTGTATATTAAAGGAGTCGATGAGAAGAAACTTCCGCTACGAGAGTGAGTGGTCGAATAGCCAATTTAGCGGTGTTATAACTGATTTAGTGGTTTGTTCACTGTGCTGAGTGGCCGATATTTCTATCGAGAGGCCTATTAGCTCTATAGAGAGGTTGTTTGAGTTGGCTTAACGGCGACTATTGATTCTGAGTGGTCGGAATGAACCTAAAGTGGCGAACATTAGACAATAAGTGGACATCGATAGGCGTTCAGCGGAGAATCACCACAAAGGCAGCGCTTCGTCAGAAAGTGGTGAAGTAACAATATAAAGGATTGAAATGAAAAAAATAATCGTACTATTCGCCGTGGCATTTAGCCTTGCAGGATGCAGCGCCAATGTTCAAGATTTAGCAGCTGAAGGCAATTGGCAAGAGATTGGCTATCGTGATGGTATCAAAGGCCACACTCAGCGTTCGTATTCAGAGATGACTGAGCTTGGCGCAGTCGATCAAGCGAGTTACACAGAAGGTTATCACCTAGGTGTGACTGAATATTGTAATCCGAACCATGCTTATCAGATTGGTTTATCTGGTCAGGTGTATGAAGGCGTGTGTTCTGGTACGGAAGACGCTCAACGTTTCCGTATGGAATGGCAACGCGGCTGGGACGAGTTCTCAAACGACTATTAAGCCCAAGCTAGCCATAAAAAATTAAAACTAAAAAAAGACCAGTACCGCGTGTGTGCTGGTCTTTTTGTATGTCGTTGAAGTAGCTGTCTAAATGAGAAGCTACAAGCCAAATTAAGATTACTGATTATTCTCGACGGCTTTTCTCAAGAAGCCATTTTGCTTATCAAGCTGAGCCTTGGCTAACTCTAAATCTAACCCTGTTAGAATCATCAAAATAGATAACTTCACATCGTAATCAGTCGCTTTAAGTGTCGACACCGCCAGTGCTTTATCGCACTCCGTTGCTTGGATAACGATACGAGCGGCGCGGGCAACCAACTTTTCATTGGTCGCTTTTACGTCGACCATAAGGTTTTGGTAGCTCTTACCAATGCGAATCATGCTGGCAGTGGTCAGCATATTAAGCACCAGCTTTTGTGCTGTACCTGATTTGAGTCGTGTTGAACCAGTCAATGCTTCTGGGCCAACCACCGGGCTAATTGCGATTTGAGCGATTTCAGCAATTGGAGAGTCAGGGTTACAAGATAATGCAACCGTTACTGCGCCAAGCTGATTGGCATAGTTGAGTGCACCAATCACGTAAGGTGTGCGACCGCTCGCAGCAATACCTACCACGACATCATTTTCTGAAAACTGAATCGCTTTCAGATCTTCAATGCCGAGAGTTAGCGAGTCTTCTGCACCTTCTTTGGCTTTTAAAATCGCCTCTGGTCCGCCTGCAATTAAGCCGATAACCATTTTGTCCGAAACACCGAAAGTCGGTGGGCATTCTGAGGCGTCTAACACACCTAATCGACCACTGGTGCCTGCGCCCATATAAATCAGTCGACCACCGTTTTGAAAGGCATGAGCAATTTTATCGACCGCTTTCGCGATCTGTGGCAGTTCCGCTTCAATCGCCAGTGGGACTTGTTTGTCTTGTTGGTTAATCTTTTCAACCACTTCGAGAGAGGTGAGCAGATCAATATCCATAGTGTCAGGGTTTCTCCCCTCCGAAACGAGGTGCGAGAGCGCTGATATGAGAGCGTCGTTACTCATAATGATCCTTAAATGGTGATTCTAAAATTATGGTTCTAAAGTTGTTTAGTCAGCTCGATAGAGAACGCCTAGAGAGGCCGCTCTGCTTGCGCCAGTCACTTCTGGTAAATTGCTTGGCAGTTGATGAATATGACGTTGAGCAAGCCACGCAAAAGCCATCGCTTCCATGTAATCGGCGTCCACGCCTTTACTGGTGGTTGAGTCAACCTCCCAACTTGGAAGCAGTTCAGACAGCCTCTTCATCAACAATGGATTTCGTGTACCACCGCCACACACATACAGTGCAGGCTGGTCACCCAAGCGATAAGTCTCCACTTCATTGGCTATCGTCAATGCGGTGTATTCACAAAGTGTGCGCTGAACATCTTCTGCTGCAAGATCTTTAAATTCTGTTAATTGTTGCTCTAGCCACGGTAGATTAAACAGTTCTCTACCAGTACTTTTCGGTGGTATTTGAGATAGATAAGATTCATTTAACAACTGTTCGAGTAAAGCTTGATTGAGTTGACCTTTAAGCGCAAATTGCGCATCACGGTCAAACTTCTCACCCGTGTGTTTATCAACCCAAGCGTCCATCAACATATTGCCCGGACCTGTATCATAACCAAGCGTTGGCTGATTAGGGCGCAGCACTGAAATATTCGAGATACCACCAATATTCAACACCACAACCGAGCTGTCTTGCGGGTGGAAAATCGTATGGTGGAAGGCGGGGACTAATGGCGCACCTTGTCCGCCTAATGCCATGTCTTTACGTCGAAAATCGGCAACCGTTTGAATCTGTGTTTTAGCGGCAATGATGTTGGCATCACCCAACTGCATGGTAAATGGCGAATCGCCTGTTGGCTGGTGGAACACTGTTTGACCATGATTACCTATCGCAGTTACAGAAGGTGCTGGTGTGCCTGACTTTTCGAGAAGTTGCAGAACCGCATCAGCAAACAGATGGCCAAGCTGGTGGTCGAGTTCGCCAATGGCAATCAAATCGGTTTTCTGACCAATACAAACTTCAAGCAGACGCACTTTGAGGTCGTCAGGCATTGGGAACTCATCATGAGCAAGCAATGTGATGCGCGTATCTTCAATCGACACTAAGGCCGTATCAACACCGTCCATACTCGTCCCTGACATCACACCGATATACAGTTCTTTATGATCCATTTCTAAGCTCTTGCACTGCATTCTTAAAGTCTTCCACAGATTGGTTTAAAAACATTGTAAAGCAAATTTAAAGAGAATAATCTCGGGAAGTTTATGAAATTAGGTTTAATAAGGGATAAATATGGGACCGTTGTGGGTTGATGTTGCAGGCTACGAGCTGACAGCTGAAGACAGAGAAATTTTAGAGCACCCAACTGTTGGTGGTCTCATCTTATTTGCTCGAAACTACCACGATAGCAAACAGTTATCGGCGTTAAACAAAGAAATTCGTAAGGTAGCGAAACGTCCTATTTTGATTGGTGTTGACCAAGAAGGTGGCCGAGTTCAGCGTTTTCGTGACGGCTTTTCAATTATTCCTGCTGCTCAGGAATTTGCGACCAAGAATAACGGTGAACACTTAGCAGAACAGGCTGGCTGGCTGATGGCGGCAGAATTGATTGCCCACGATATCGATCTGAGCTTTGCGCCAGTATTAGACAAAGGCCATGACTGTAAAGCGATTGGTAGCCGAGCGTTTGGCGAAGATATTGATACCATTGTTCGTCATAGCAGCGCTTTCATCAAAGGCATGAAGTCGGTTGGCATGGCGACGACAGGCAAGCACTTCCCTGGACACGGTGGCGTGATTGCTGACTCACACTTAGAGACGCCATATGACCCTAGAGACGACATCTTCGAAACCGACATGGCAATCTTCAAGGCGCAAATTGAAGCTGGAATATTGGATGCCATGATGCCAGCTCACGTGGTTTTCTCTCACTATGATGATCAACCTGCGAGTGGTTCACAGTATTGGCTACAGAAAGTATTGAAGCAGCAGCTTGGGTTTAAAGGCTTGGTATTCTCTGACGATTTAACGATGGAAGGCGCTGCCATTATGGGTGGACCAGCCGACAGAGCGAAAGCGGCCTTGAATGCAGGTTGTGACATGGTGTTGATGTGTAATAAACGAGATGCACAAATTGAAGCTCTGGATAACTTAGCGATTCAAGAGGTGCCTTTAGCCAACTCATTGCTTAAAAAACACAGCTTTGATTTGTCGACACTTCACTCGGATGCTAGGTGGAAAGAGACCTCAGAGACGATTAAGCGAATGCTAGGCAGTGAGTGATAAATAAACACATAATAATTTTAGATAAGGCGATATGATAAATATCGCCTTTTTTGTATGTGTGATCCATGGTTTAAACCTATTTATCTCTTAGAGTGAGCTAAATTCAATATGTAAGATAAAATTTACAGTTAATGTTTTTTATTGTTTACACTTGCAATCGTTTTTTTAGCTGTTATTGTGTTTTTAAAGATTGTTAGCCCAAATGGAAATGTTGGGTGTAAAAATAAATATACAGGTTGAGTTATGCAGAAAAGTGAATTAAGCAATGTCAATATCATCGACGAACAGGTACTGATTACTCCTGAGGAGTTAAAAGCAAAACTGCCTTTGAGTGATAATGCTCGTCGTTTCATTCAAGAGTCTCGTCAAACTATCGCAAACATCATTCATAAGAAAGATCATCGCATGCTTGTTGTATGTGGCCCATGTTCTATCCATGACATTGAAGCTGCGAAAGAGTACGCGAAACGCCTAAAAGCCTTATCTGAGCAACTTAGCGATCAACTGTATATTGTTATGCGTGTTTACTTTGAGAAACCTCGTACCACTGTCGGTTGGAAAGGTTTGATCAATGACCCACATCTAGACGGCACTTTCGATATTGAGCATGGTCTGCATGTTGGTCGTGAACTACTTGTTGAACTCGCTGAGATGGAAATCCCACTAGCGACTGAAGCATTAGACCCAATTAGCCCGCAATACCTAGCAGATACCTTCAGCTGGGCGGCTATTGGCGCTCGTACGACTGAATCTCAAACTCACCGTGAGATGGCAAGTGGTCTTTCAATGCCAATCGGTTTTAAAAACGGCACCGATGGCAACCTAGGCACTGCAATCAACGCAATGCAGGCGGCTTCTTCTAGCCACCGTTTCATGGGTATCAGCCGCGAAGGTCAAGTTGCACTACTAACAACGCAAGGTAACCCAAATGGTCACGTGATTTTACGTGGCGGTAAGCAGACGAACTACGATTCAGTATCGGTACACGAATGTGAGCAAGAGCTGGGTAAATCTGGTTTAGAGGCAGCGCTAATGGTCGACTGTAGCCACGCGAACTCTCGTAAAGATTTCCGTCGCCAACCTTTAGTTGCAGAAGATGTGATTCACCAAATTCGTGAAGGCAACAAGTCGATTATCGGCCTGATGATTGAAAGCCATATTAACGAAGGAAACCAATCTTCGGATATACCTCTCAATGAGATGAAATACGGCGTTTCTATTACCGACGCGTGTATCAATTGGGATTCAACTGAGGCACTATTAAAACATGCACATACGGAATTAGTCCCGTTCTTAGAGAACCGCTTGAAAGGTTAGTCAGAGTTTAAATTTAAGTGCCTCATCTAATGAGGCATTTTAAGATCTGTTGCTAGCGAACCTGCATGATTGTGGGCTTATAGATTGGCACGGGCTTATAGATTAGTAAGGAATAAAATGGCCGTTGAACTGAACGAATTACGCGACCAAATCGATGCTGTCGATAAACAAATGTTGGATTTACTGGCTCAACGCCTTGCTCTAGTAGAGAAAGTAGGCGAAGTAAAAAGTGAACATGGTTTACCTATTTATGTACCAGAGCGTGAAGCTGCGATGCTGGCATCTCGTCGTCAAGAAGCTGAGAAAATAGGGGTTCCACCACAGTTAATCGAAGATATTTTGCGTCGTACTATGCGTGAGTCTTATGCCAGCGAGAAAGATTCTGGCTTTAAGTGTCTTAACCCAGAGTTACGTTCAGTGGTTATCGTTGGTGGTAATGGTCAACTTGGTGGCTTGTTTGGTCGTATGTTCAAACTGTCTGGCTACGAAGTAAAAATCCTTGGCAGCCAAGATTGGGATAAGGCCGACGAAATCTTAGATAATGCTGGGCTTGTGGTTGTTACGGTTCCAATTCACCTAACGGAAGGTGTGATTGCGAAGCTAGGTAATCTACCAAGCGATTGTATTCTATGTGATTTGACGTCAATTAAATCTAAACCTCTACAAGCAATGATGAACATGCATCAAGGCCCAGTAGTTGGATTGCACCCAATGTTTGGCCCTGATGTTCCTAGCCTTGCTAAGCAGGTGATTGTTTACAGTGATGGTCGTGGTTCTGAAAGTTACCAATGGCTACTGAATCAATTTGGTATTTGGGGCGCGAGCCTTTGCCAGATGGATGCAGCTGAACACGATCACGGCATGACCTTGATTCAAGCACTTCGTCACTTCACCTCTTTTGCTTACGGCTTGCACCTGAGTAAAGAGAACCCGAACATTGATCAACTTCTGAAACTAAGCTCGCCAATCTACCGACTTGAGATTGCGATGGTTGGTCGTCTGTTTGCTCAAGACCCGAACTTGTACGGCGATATCATTCTTTCTTCGGATGAGAATATTGAGATGATTCGACGCTTCCATAGCTGTTTCGGAGAAGCGTTAGAAATTCTAGATGGCAAAGATAAGGCTAAGTTTGTTGAGAGCTTCAACCAAGTGAGTGATTGGTTTGGTGACTACTCACAACAATTCTTGCAAGAGAGCCAAAGTCTTCTAAAACAAGCACATGACTCGATTCATCGTGGTTAATACTGATTTGAAATCATAAAAAAGAGCGACCATCTGGTCGCTCTTTTTGTTTGTGCTGAACGCTATGAAAGCATTTTGCCTACAGTAGACTAAAAGCAATTAGATCATCATAGGCCAAATCAACAGGTCTTAGCTATTAACAACTAGTTAGCCATTAACAACTAGTTAGTCGTGATAGGTTTTTTGCTATCTTCACTCGATACGGTGTCGATGGTCGAGCTAATGTAAGGCACGTTAGTCAGGTTGATCTGCAAGCGAACCACATTATCAATCAGCTGAACTAGTGGGCCCCACTTAACCTTTTTCTCTTTCTCGAACACGTAGTTGAAGTTTTCCGGTGTCCAATCCATCAAGTATTGAGGGTTCAATGAACGACCAAGGAAGCGTACTTCATAATGCAAGTGTGGGCCGGTTGAGTTACCTGAGTTACCACAGCTCGCAATCACATCGCCTTTACTCACAAACTGACCGCTACGTACCTTGAACTTCTGTAGGTGCGCATAAGAACTCATGAAACCAAACGAGTGACGCATAGTAATAAAGTTGCCGAAGCCTTTTTTACTTGGGCGTACCGTTTCAATGACTCCATCTGCGGGCGCGACAATATCTTCACCACGCTTACACGTTAGATCGATACCAGTATGTACATGGCGTTTCCCTGAAATAGGGTTAGTGCGGCTACCATAAGAAGAAGATATACGTTGATAAGCCATCGGACTGTCGTTTGGAATCAAGCGGAACATTGTGGCTCTTACTGCTGAATCGACTGCAGCCGCATCAATGCGATCTTCTAAAGAAATATCATCGGTAAGCAGATCTTCATCAGCAAGACCCAGTACTGATTCCACATCGAATACACGCTTACCAAGTAGCTGAATCGTGCCTTCTTTCTCGGTCAGTGTTTGCGATAGCGAATGGTTGGTTTCTACTTGCTCAGCATAAAGAAATTCTGTTTGTTCTTTTTCAACAATCAGTGTTTCAATCAACTGTTGGGCATCACCCGCTTGCAGTGCGAGTTCTTGTTTACTCTCGAAGTGCATGTACGCCGCTCCGCCAATCAATAGCGGTACTGAAAAAATGGCAGTAGTGCAAATGAGCACGGCTTTACGGCCGAAGTAAAACGTCTGTTCCCCCTGACTGGAGGGAATAGTAATGGATAGTTTTTTAGACATGGTTCTGTATTAACTAAATGCTTCTAATAGAAAAAGGGTAATGGAGATGTCACTTACTACCTAAGTCGGTAAGGTGTTCAATCTCTCTATAAAGCAGTTCATCGTCGCCAACATTAAGCTCCACAAGTCGCTTAAGGTGGCTGATACTATCAATATCTAAATGCTCTATGCGTAAACGCATTGAGGTATTGATGGTAGAGACTATCGTTGCTTCTAACTGAATATTGATATCACTGTTTTCGAGCTTAAAGCTCACTTGAACAGGGACATCATGGCTAAGTTGTTTTGATTCATTGCATTGAATGAGTAAACCATGGAGTGATAAGTCTTGCACTGAGCCTGATATATTTACTTGTCCTTGTGAGATCTCAGTAGGGACTTGATAAATAACTCGTGAAAATTGACGTCTTTCAACCATAAGTAATCTCTCTATATCGATGCATTACACGTAAGCCAGATATATCAAAGGCCGCTATTATCGCGGCCTTTGTTCAAAATACAAGCTTATTTACTTAGCTATACGCTTGTACTTGATACGGTGCGGTTCTGCCGCTTGTGCGCCTAGAGTCTGCTTAAGCCACTCAGTGTACTCAGTATAGTTACCTTCGTAGAAGTTAACTTGACCTTCATCACGGTAGTCTAAGATATGGGTCGCAATACGGTCAAGGAACCAACGGTCATGCGAGATAACCATTGCACAGCCAGGGAATTCAAGCAGTGCTTCTTCAAGAGCACGTAGCGTTTCAACGTCAAGGTCGTTGGTAGGCTCATCGAGTAGCAGTACGTTACCGCCCGCTTTTAGCAGTTTCGCTAAGTGAACACGGTTACGCTCACCACCAGAAAGCTCACCGATGATCTTCTGTTGGTCGTTGCCTTTAAAGTTGAAACGAGAACAGTAAGCACGCGCAGGGATTTCGAAGTTGTTGATCTTAATGATATCAGCGCCTTCAGAGATCTCTTGGAATACTGTCTTAGTGTCGTCCATGCTGTCACGGAACTGATCAACAGAAGCAAGCTTAACAGTTTCACCTAGTACAACCGAACCTGAATCTGGCTGTTCTGCACCGCTTAGCATCTTGAATAGTGTTGATTTACCTGCACCGTTGGCACCAACGATACCGACGATAGCGCCCTTAGGCATGCTGAACGATAGGTCGTCGATAAGAACGCGATCACCAAACGATTTAGTCAGGTTGTTCACTTCAAGAACTTTATCACCTAGACGCTCACCTGGCGGGATGAACAGTTCGTTAGTTTCGTTACGCTTCTGGTATTGGCCAGTCGTCAGTTCTTCAAAACGAGCCATACGAGCTTTAGACTTAGCTTGACGGCCTTTAGGGTTTTGACGAACCCATTCAAGTTCTTTTTCGATTGTCTTTTGACGTGCGCTTTCGCCCGCTTTTTCTTGCTTAAGACGCTCGTCTTTTTGCTCTAGCCAAGACGTGTAGTTACCTTCCCATGGGATACCTTCACCACGGTCAAGTTCTAGAATCCAGCCAGCTGCGTTGTCTAGGAAGTAACGGTCGTGGGTAATCGCCACAACAGTACCACTGTAATCAACAAGGAAGTGCTCAAGCCATGCTACTGATTCTGCATCCAAGTGGTTGGTTGGTTCATCAAGAAGCAGCATGTCTGGCTTTTCAAGAAGTAGACGACAGATAGCAACACGACGACGCTCACCACCTGATAGGAATTCAATTTTCGCATCCCACTCTGGAAGACGAAGTGCATCAGCAGCACGCTCTAGAGCTGTCTCTAAGTTGTGACCGTCTTTTGCTTGAATCAGTGCTTCTAGTTCGCCTTGCTCTTTAGCAAGTGCATCGAAATCTGCATCTGGTTCTGCGTAAGCTGCGTAAACTGCATCGATACGCTTAAGTGCGTCAGCAACGTCAGAAACCGCTTCTTCTACGATTTCACGAACCGTTTTTGATTCGTCTAGTACAGGTTCTTGCGGTAGGTAACCTACTTTAAGACCTTGTTGTGCACGTGCTTCACCATCAATATCAGTATCAATACCAGCCATGATACGTAGTAGGGTAGATTTACCTGAACCATTTAGACCCAAAACACCGATTTTAGCGCCAGGAAAAAAGCTAAGAGAAATGTCTTTAAGAATTTGACGCTTAGGTGGAACAGTTTTGCTCACCCGAGACATGGTATATACGTATTCAGCCATTGCCGATCGATCCTAATTATTGTTCAAAATTGTCTGCTATTTTATACCAATATCCTCAAAGATGTTACTCCTAGGGCAGAAAAGCCACTCTTGAACTAATCCTTACCTATTATTGTCACATTGGTCATTAAAACTATATTTAATGGGCTTCTGAGGCGAAGTGTTAAATATTAATAATATTTACACTCAAATCCTTTACATTTGATGTGATGTCGGGCGTAAATAGACTTCACGTATTCATACACGCACTAAGGAAAGAGCGAATGTTTTTCCGCATTGGTAATACGAAAATTGCTGTGGCTGCATCGGCAATTTTGTCTTCGGTTTCACTGGCTCCGGTCGCTATGGCTAGCAATGCATCCGAGCTTGAAATGCAGCGTGACGTTTATGACAAAGCGCAAGAGGTTTTAGACAGCCGTGATCTAAAAGCTTACTCCGCGCTGCGTAACAAAATTCAAACATACCCTTTAACACCTTACACCGATTATCGGGCCTTTCTGATTGGCTTAGGTGATCGCACACCTGCTGAGGTCGATGCTTTCATTGAAGAGAACAAGGCATTGCCTTTCTCCAATCGAATGCGCGCACCTTATTTGGACTCATTGGCTTCTCAAAAACAGTGGAAGACGATCCTTGAGTTTCAAACCAAAGAGCCTGTCGGTGAAAAATACCAATGTATTTATTATCGAGCGCATTACGAGCAAGGTAACCAAGAGCTTGCCTTTAAAGGAGCTAAACAACTTTGGTTGAGTGGTAGTGGTGTTGATGACGCTTGTGACCCTTTATTTAAAAGCTGGGATCAAGCTGGGCTAAGAACTGATGAGCTGATTCTGGATAGAATGCTGCTAGCGTTCGAGGGCCGTAACGGTAAGTTAATGAGCTATCTGATTAAGCAATTGGATCATGATGAGTCAATTGCTCAAGCGAAGCAGATGAAGGCGTTGTACAACAAGCCTGAAAATGTACTCGCGTTTGCTAAAAAACATCCAGCGAATGAATTCTACCAAGCTCAAACCGAGTTTGCTTTCGAGAAGCTAGCAAGGAAATCATCAAGCAGTGCTCAAAAGGTGTTTGATGATGTCATCAAGGCTCAGAAGTTTTCGAAAGAGAAATCTCAAGAGCTCGCTGATTACCTAACGTTTCGTCTGATCAACACCGACTCTGAAGAGTTAATGGTGTGGCGCGACAAAATGCTCGCGAGTTCATCAAAGCAAGTTCTGCTGGAACGACGTGCTCGCTTAGCAATTCAACATGCCGATTGGACGGGTTTGAAAGAGTGGATAGCGCGCTTGGATGATAAACATCAGGCTTCGCTTCGTTGGCAATATTGGCAGGGCAGAGCTGAAATCGCGACGGGCGATACTGACAAAGGCAATAAGCGACTGTCAGATATCTTGGGTCAGCGTAATTTCTACAGTGTGGCTGCGGCTAAGCAGTTAGGTAAGCCAGTTCAATATCCAACATCGACACTTAAATACAATGCTGAAACAGTGAAGCCATTCGACACCTCTTTGGTGCGTATTGGTGAACTGATTGACCGAGACAAAATTGCGGCAGCGAAAAGTGAATGGCGCTGGTTACTGACCAATGCAGATAAAGAGCAAAAAGAGATGCTTGCCGCTTACGCTGCGACACAGCGTTGGAATCACTTTACCGTAACAGCGAGTATCTCTGCGAAGATGTGGGATAACATTGCGCTGCGCTTCCCTGTTGCTCATAAGTGGTGGTTTAACTTCTACGCTGAAAAGCACGATCTCGATCCAATCACTTTGATGTCTTTAGCAAGACAAGAGAGTGCGATGGATTCAGAAGCTCGCTCTCCAGTTGGCGCGCGTGGCATTATGCAAATTATGCCCAAGACGGCGCAATACACAGCGAACAAACATAAGATTAAGTATCAGGGCAGCGATGATCTTTATGATGTCGGCAAAAACATTGAGATTGGCAGTCACTACTTAGATGGTTTACTCGCTCAATATGATGACAACCGTATCTTTGCGTTTGCGGCTTATAATGCTGGACCTAGCCGTGTGAAACAGTGGCGTTCACGCAGCGATGAAAAGCTCGATGCCTTTGCATTTATCGAAATGATCCCATTCAAAGAGACACGTGGCTACGTTCAGAATATCTTGATGTTTGAGACCTACTATCGAGATATCTTGGGTGAGAAAGGGACGTTTTTAGCGCCCCATGAGGCAAAAACGAAATACTAAGCCTTCGGCATTTGGCCCGAAACTGAGTAAGAATAAAGGCAGTGAGTGCGAACCATTTCCACTTACTGCCTTTTTACATTGGATCGCATCAAGTGTTTCGGTATAAAGTGTTAAACGCTTTCAATCGTTAAGCGACTCTTTAAAGTCAGAATTTAAAAGTAAGTGTAGAGATATGGCATCACAACCTGAATATGATAATTGGCAACAACTGATGGACTTGGTAAAGACGGCTGTCGAAAAAGATCAGCACGAGCTGTTGTTGACTATGATGATGACACCAGACGAGCGAGATGCTCTGGTTGCTCGAATTAATATCTTCTGTGAGCTGATGAAAGGCGATATGTCTCAACGACAGGTGAGTCAAATGCTGGGCGTAGGCGTAGCGACGATAACCAGAGGCTCAAATGAGCTAAAGGCCAAATCTGAGCAAGAGAAAATCGTGATCGCCGACCTATTGCTAAAGTAATAATGGAATTAAGCTATCACGCGATAGTATGAATACGAATTCGATAAAAAACGCTAACTGGATGTTAGCGTTTTTTGTTTCTGAAGATTGTTCTTGGAATCTTTTGAAGTTTAAGGAAGCCTCAAATACTAAATAGGAAAGTGTTCAGGATTCACAAATGGGATCAGAGCCAAAATTAAAGCTTGATGATAGACCGAACTGCGTGACAATTGGTTATGTGTCAGTAGGCCAATGGCACCACCTTTCTGTTTGATATTGTCGGTACCAAACACTTCATCCATCACATCCCCTAACTCGTTTGCATGCTCTAGTTTCTCAAGTACGGCTGGTGGCAGCATCAGACTTGCTGAACGAGACTCGCCACGTTGGCCATTCGTTTCGATCACCATCCAGGCAAAGGTGACGTTTGTTTCTATTCCCGCTTCTAGACCAACATAGAAGTCTGCATCAGGCTGAGCTTGAGTTGCGTTGTGAACTCGATTCACGGCACCTTGATAGGTTTCATCATTGCTCATCGGTTGATCGGCGACACCACTAGGGACGCTGATGCCTTGGAAATCAAATTCAGTATCAGGAAAAGCAGATAAGAACGCACTTTTAACGGCGTTGATTTTAGCTGGGTTCAGCGATGCGATGATTACAGATTTCATGTGTCGGATTCTTTTTGTTGTCGATTAGATTGAGTTGATGTTGTCGGTACCAGTCACTCAATTCTTCTAGTGGCATGGGTTTACCAAAGTAATAGCCTTGCAGCATATCGCACTGTGCATCCTGTAACCACTGGTGCATGCCTTGAGTTTCAATCCCTTCGGCGGTGACCTTTTTCCCTTGAGCATGACACAACCCGATAACCGGTTTTACGATGTTCTGGTTATTGGTCTCAATCAAGGTATCCAAAAACGCTTTATCCAATTTAATTTTCTGAGTTGGATACTGCACCAGTTGAGTGATAGAGGTGTAACCGGAACCAAAATCATCAATCGCAAGTCGATAGCCCATGCATGCCAGTTCGTTCAGCAATGGAAAACCTTCTGAATTTGAGTAAAAGGTTTCAGTGATTTCAAAATCGATTAGGCTTGGTGGAATTCGATTTAACTCCGCGTGTTCTTTAATGAAACCCGCAAGATGAGTGGTTTCAATGCCAGCAGAAGATAGGTTGATCGACAATTGAATTGAGTGATCAAATTGAGCCTGAAGTCGATGGAATGAAGCAAACGCATTCTGTATTACCCAGCGGTCAACATGTTCAAACAGCCCGGTTTGTTCGGCTATTGGAATGAACTCATCTGGTGGAACCAAACCAAGTTGCTTTGAATTCCAACGCAATAACACCTCAACGCCAATAACATCAGTCCCGGTGGAATCCATGTAGGGCATGTAAACGAGCCTGAATTCATCATCAAAATTCTTACCTCTAAGCGCACGTTCAATATCTGCTTGGCGCTGAATGGCTTTGTCTAAATCCCGTGAATAGTCAGCAAATTGGTTTTTACCGGCACGCTTGGCTTGGTACATCGCGGTATCCGCGTTGGACAGAAGCTTCTCGATTGAGTTGCCATCATTAGGGTAGGTCGCAATACCAATACTGACCGTGATCGGAAAGCTGCCTGATTCGGTGACAAAGCCTTTTTGCAGTGGAGTGAGCAAATCGTTCGAGAATCGATGCGCGACATTTCCTCGGTGACTAGGAGCGTTAATGTAGACAACGAACTCGTCTCCAGAAAGTCGGGCTGGCATACAATGAGCGTCGAATTCCTCTTTATAATGACGACAAATATCTGAAATACGCTGAGCAAAAGAAACCAGAATCGAGTCGCCGATTTGATGCCCGTATTTGTCGTTGACAAACTTGAAGTTGTCCAAGTCAAAATAGAGAACCCAGGTTTCGGTATTCGAACTCGGTTTTGGCAACGATTGCTGAACGAAGGTTTGAAACTGATGCCTATTGGCTATTTGAGTTAACTGATCATTTTCGGCCAAGAGCTTGGTTTGCTGGTAGGTGTTGTCTAGCTCTTGATACATGTCATAAAAACGCTGTGATAGGCGGCCAAGCTCGTCACGAGTGCCTAAGCGTTCAATGTTCTTACGTTGTTTTTTTTCAACTTGCTGTAGCTGTCGATCGAGCCGTGTTATTGGAGTAATCACTGTGCGAGACAGAAGCATGAGTAGCAGAGCGACAGTTACAAACGCAGACAGTGCAAACGACAAACTCAGCTTGTTCCAAATTGAATCGAGCTTGTTTTCCAACAGGAATTGCGCCGGATCGACCGTGGCGTACAGTTCTGGTGCAAGCTTGACTGAGTGAGTAACATCATTTTCCAAAGAAACCGCTATGGATGTGAAGAACAAGCTGGTTTGGTAGTCGAACTCTATCTGTTTTCTCAGCGCATTAAATTTGTCGAGAGAGACAGAGACAACAACAAAGAACACATCGTCGGGTTGATTGTTAACGGTTGGGAAAATCGCTTTTCTATCTACCTTGTCATAGTGAACCAACATCCCTTCGCCTTGGGAGTTTTGAATATAGTTGGTACTCGATGTTGCTAAGGTGTCTTGATAGTGCAGGTCAACATACTCCAATATCTTACTGTCAATCTGAGTGCGTGAGTCATTGCTATTATCCGCGTAATAACGCAGTTTTCGATCACCATTAAGAAGCGCTAAACCTGTATAGCTTTCATCGTCATCTTGCAGGAAATGAATGGCTTCTCGAAGATTACTGACCAGTTCAAGATCGCGAGATAGATTTTGGTCAGTGAGAAAATAACGCTTCACCATATCACTCTGGGTCAAGGTGTAAGAGTAGCTATTGAGGAACGAACGAGATTGGCGAAAGTATCCGGCTAGTTTTTCCATGTTCAGTTGAAGTGCGTTGTCTTCGCGTTTGATGAAACTGCTTTTTTGCGTCGAATAAATAATATAGCTAGAAGCCGCGGTACTGATCAGTATCACAGGGGCTATCAGTAGTAAGATTTTAGTACTTAGCTTCATAGTTAATGACAACACTATTTATAAATTAAGCGCATAAGTTTATGTTACTTAATGCTTACTCGCTATTAATTATACGTAGTTCGATGATTTCCTGTGAAGGGGGTAAGGTTTTGTCTTTATTGATAAAAAAAGCCACTAATGAGTTTTTGTTAGAAAGACTCAAGTAGTGGAGAGAGTAAGCGTGCCGAATGTGCGAAACAAGTGAATTGTGTTTCAGGCATGCTAGGGTGAGTTTTCTTAGCGAGAATAGTACTCGACTAGAGGGTGATTTAAGTATTTGGCCTGCTGTAGGCCAAATACTTATGTTAGCTAAAAGCTGATACTCACTTTCAGCTATGACAACTTAACTTGAGTCGCTTTGATGTTCTCACTTGGGTAGCAACCCAACACCTTAAGGTGGCGAGTAATGGCTGTTAGTTCCGTTATCGCTTGTTGCATATTATCTGAATCCAGATGCGCCTCTAAATCGACATAGAACATCTCTTCCCAAGGGTTACCCATGATAGGACGAGATTCTAGCTTAGTCATGTTGATGCCTAAGCGTTGCAGGATCAGTAGTGTTTCTACCAAAGAACCCGCCTCTTGAGATGTCGACATGATGAGCGTTGTTTTCGCTGGTATTTGAGTCGATACTTCAACAGGCTTACGCGCCACAACGATGAAACGAGTGTGGTTCTCTGTTTGGTTTGCAATATTGCTCTGGATTGGCTGTAGTCCATAAAGCTTACCGCTCGATGCATTACCAATAGCAGCTACGTCATTACCACCCAATTCTTTAACTTTTTTCATTGCATCAGCGGTGCTTGCGCAAGACTCAAGGTTGACACCCTTAAGGCGGCTCAAGAACTCACTGCATTGTTGATGAGGTTGTGGGTGCGAGTAGAGTGTTTTGATGTCTTCTAAACGGATATCACTTTTAGCAACAAGGCAGTGCTCAATCGGTTGAGAAAGTTCGCCAACAATGTATAGAGTCGTATGCTGTAACAGGTCGTAGACCTCGTTAATTGACCCTGAACTGGTGTTCTCAATCGGCAGGACACCGTAGTCGGCATGGCCAGACTCTACTGTTGATGCGACTTCTTTGAAGTGATTACAGTTCAGCTCAATCAATTCCATATTCTTGCGGCTGAAGTATTCGCGGCTCGCAAGGTGAGAATACGATCCCTTAGAACCTAAGAATGCAACGCGAGCCAATGGTTTACGGCTTTGCGGGTTCGCTAGGTTTTGTAAGTATGACTGTTGTAGTAAAACGGAATCTTCGATGATGGTGTGAAACAGCTTGGTAATGTACTGCGCATCAAGTTCGTATTTATCTTTGCCGTTGTTGATCAGCTTAACTAATAGTTGTTGTTCTCGTACTGCATCACGAACTGGTTTTGATGTCTCTACTTTGCTTTTAGCGACTTCGATACTTAGCTTGCGACGCTCTGAAAGTAACTTCAGGAGTTCGTCGTCTAAATCATTAAGACGAAGGCGGATATCATCCAGTGAAATTGAGCGGTCAGTCATAAATGTGTCCTTATAAAAAAGCCTCCCTAGTGTGGGAGGCTTCTTGTTCGTTTTTGACTTGTTTTTCTAAAACGACTTAGCCTCCGATTTACGGAAGAAAAAAGAAGTCAAAAATAAACAAAGATTGAGTGTGCATAAAAAGTGATTGTTTTATGAATGTTTAAACACAATAAGCAAGCGAGCTACGAGCGTCAAGCAAAAAAATAGCGCCCTGAGGCGCTATTTTTTAATCTGTTCTCTTTCCTTATTCTACTTCAGCTTCTAGCTCTTCGATTTCAGGCTTTTCAGCGCGGCGCGCTTCTGGTTTATGGCGTAGCTTGTTGAGTTGACGCTCTAGTTTTTGTTCTACTTCGTTGATCGCTACGTAGAGGTCGTCATGGATTGATGAAGCAACAAGTTGGCCTTTTGGTACGGTTAGTACCGCTTCAAATTTCTTCTTCTTGTTTGGTTCTTCGCTAAAGCTCGCTTGGCAGCCAATGATGTCTACTTGCCATTTATCTAGCTTTTTAAATTTGCTTTCTATGTGATCACGGATTGCAGAGGTAATGTCGATGTTTTTACCAGTGATGTTCATTTTCATAGAAGTTTTCCTCTGTTGTATCCCTCATGGGTTAACTTCAGATTACGACTTTTAGGAATAAAGAATGTGATCTAGATCTTGTTTTGGTTGGGTGGGATAAGCATTAAAATCAAATGTGATCTTACGCAAGTCTTAGTATCTTTTTGGCGAAAAATGCTTGTTATCCTTATGAAAAACGATAACTTGGAGGCAAGGCTTCGCTAAAAATTAAATCAGTTTTTAGGGGCGTCCTACAGCCTATGGAAAGTGCTTGATTGAAATTTACTCAATAGTGTTTTGTGATATAGGTCTTGTAATATAGGTCGCTACATAAGCTTCTTCAGAATTAGATAAACAAAAGCCGCATAAGTATTCTTATGCGGCTTTTGTGTTTTTTAGCTTTACCTAATACCTTTGGCTCCCCAGCTCTGGGATGGAGGCGATCCTAGTCGTTAGTGTTCAGTAATCTCGCTGTGCCGTCCTCTCGGATAGCATTGATAGCTTGTAATTGTTTATAGATTACGAAGTAACGATTGATGTTGGCAACATAGGTTACGGGTTCTTTACTCACGTATTTGCGAGTGATGATTTCTACGTTTTTAAACCAGATGTTTGGGTTGTAACCTTTCTGCTTGGCAATGCTCCTCATCTTTCTGATCTTAGCAGGACCAGCGTTGTAAGAAGCCAAGGTAAAGTAGATTTGATTGTCGGGTGATATTGCCGGGTCGTCAAAATACCGGTCTTTGATAAAGCGCATATACTTCACACCCGCATGGATGTTGTTATCCACCTTATGGATGTTCTTGATGTTGACGTTTTTATCTTTGGCGGTACTCGGTAATACCTGCATCACACCAATAGCCCCGCGATGAGAAATCCGGCTCTGATCCAGTCCTGATTCTTGGAAACCTTGAGCTGACATCATCAAAGGATCAAATTCATACTTGCTCGAATACTTTTCAAAGACATCTGAGAGTTTAGCTACTCGGTCTACTTTATTGGGGTTGAGTGCTCGGCCTAACCAGCGAGTATTGTCGATGTATTTCTGGTAGATGACATTCCCAAGCAGGGTGCCTGTTCGTGCGGTCTTGACGTATTTGTTTATCTCTTTCTTCAGTTGAGGGCTGTCTTTTCTTAAAGCCCAAGCAATACGACCATTTTCTCGTAAAGGTAAGTCGTTATGGACTTGAATGTTTTCCATTACATCGATCCAGAGCTTGGCTTTATGGTTATCCAGAATTGTGCCTTGTATATAACCTTGGTTAACCAGTTCTATCAGCTCGTAGTCTTGTAATGACTCCTCGATAAAGTGGACATGCAGTGGTGGTAAACCTAGCTCGTTAAGCTCCTTATTAACTCTTTGTACACTCTCGAAGTAACTCGAGCTTGCTCGTATCCACACCTCTTTGCCACTCAATTGCTTGATTTCGGTGATAGGTTCGGCCTTTTTCCCTGTGATAATGAGTTCTTTACCATCTTTAATCATCGGATCCGAAAAATCGATGGTTCGTAATCGTTTATCGGTGATCGTTAGGTTAGCGACAGCGACATCACCATAGCCAGACTCTAAAGAGGGAAGTAGATCATCTCGTTGCACGGGGATGATTTGAACATTGAGATAGGGATGTTTCTTACGAAGGCTTTTCTCAAAGTGGTAGAGCATTTCTGCCACGATGCCTTTTGGCTTGCCATCCTCGATGTAATAGAAACCAAGATCGGCAGACACTAGCACTCTAACCGTTCCTTTGGTTTTGAGCACATCCAAGTCACCCATGTAAGGCTTATTGCTTAATGGAGACAGTTCTAATGCGTAGGATAAGTGGCTAAATAGCGATATCCAGATAAATAATAACAACCTACTCACATCCACACTCCATGTTGATGTTTTGTTAAAAGTTATCTTTTGAAGATACCGTGTATTATGCGATCCATCAAGTTTGCGATATGTAGATGAAAAAAAGCGCGCTAGTAAATTAGCGCGCTTTTAGGATTGAGATGTAAGAGGTTTGATTAAGGTAGTGGGTTTAACTCAATCAACTTTTCTGTTCTTAACACAGCGTCATCTAGGCCGAGTTGTTGATAAGCTTTTAGCTGGATATCTAAAGACTTACGCGCAGCAATGGTGTCTGGGTAAGTTTTTTGCAGCTCTTGCGTTCTGTTGATCGCAGCAATCCAAGCTTCGCGGCGTAGGTAGAAATCAGCGGTTGCTAAGTCATACTCTGCTAGGCGGTTCTTAAGTGCGAACATGCGTTTTTGTGCATCTTCAGCATAAGGGCTACTAGGGAAACGTTCGAGTAGTCGCTTGAAGTCAGCAAACGCAAGTTTCACTGGTTCAGGATCTCGGTCACTACGGTCGATATTAAAAATATCGTGCATGAAGTTTCGGTCTTGCGCCATGTGCGTTAAGCCGCGCATGTAAAGAACCCAGTCTTGTTTCTCATGCGTTGGGTTCAAACGTAGGAAACGTGAAATGGTAGCGAGGCCAAGTGCCAAGTCATCATTTTTGTAGTAAGCGTAAATCAGATCGAGCTGTACTTGCTCAGAATAGGCGCCGAATGGGTAACGTGAGTCTAGGGCTTCTAGCTTTTCTATTGCTGAAAGCCAGCTACCGCTCTGCAGTGATTCTTGAGCGTCAGAGTAGAGAACCGATGGTGGTACATCTGGCACTATCTCTTCACTACTTGAACAACCAACCAAGAGTGATACGGCTAATAGACCCGATAAAGTAAGGTGTTTCATGTCAGGCGTCGATTCCTTGAATTAAATATTTCGTAAGCTTCCGTTACTTTCTAACCAGTAACAGATACAATGATGCAATTATTCTATTTTATCCATACTAATGGGTATTAGTCTCACGGTTTTTAAAAAAGTTCGATATGGCTCAGCAGATCACATTAACAGACACAGTAAAAAGCAGCCAGTTAGGTCAACGTTTAGACCAAGCTGTCGCTGAACTATTTACCGATTTTTCTCGCTCTCGCATTAAAGAGTGGCTTCTTGACGGCAAAATCCAAGTGGATGGCGAAGTTATTACAAAGCCGCGCGTTAAGGTTTTGGGCGGTGAAGAGATCATCTTGCAAGCTGAACTTGCAGATGAAGAGCGCTGGGAAGCACAAGATATTCCTCTAAACATTGTCTACGAAGATGATGATTTATTGGTTATCAATAAGCCTCGCGATCTGGTTGTACACCCAGGCGCAGGCACACCGGATGGAACCATACTAAACGCATTGCTTTTCCATTACCCACAGATTGCAGAAGTGCCTCGTGCAGGTATTGTGCACCGTCTTGATAAAGACACAACAGGTCTTATGGTTGTGGCTAAAACGGTTCCAGCTCAAACTCGTCTTGTGCGTGCTCTTGCTAAGCGTCGTATTACTCGTGAATATGAAGCAATTGCAATTGGCAAAATGACCGCTGGTGGTGTGGTAGAGAAAGGCATTAGCCGTCATGCAACTAAGCGTACCTTGATGGATGTAAATGAATTAGGAAAGCCAGCGGTAACTCACTACCGTGTTGCTGAGCACTTCCGCGAGCATACTCGTATTCGTCTACGCCTAGAAACGGGTCGTACTCACCAAATTCGTGTTCACATGTCATACCTTCAGCATCCGCTGCTAGGTGACGTTGCATACGGTGGTCGTGCTCGTATTCCAAAAGGTGCATCTGAAGAACTAACAACAATGATTCGTTCTTTTGATCGCCAAGCACTGCACGCCGTTATGCTTAAATTTGTTCACCCAATTACAGGTGAAGAAGTTGAGTTCCACGCTCCTGTGCCAAATGACATGGTCGTGATGGCTGAAGCGTTACGTGTTGATGCGCGCGAAAACTTGGAAGACGACATTTAATCATGTCGATGATCATCCCTAACTGGAATGCACCAAAAAACGTGAAAGCATTTGCTTCGACACGTTTTGATGGTTTTTCTACTGGTGCGTATCAAGGATTAAACCTAGGTACGCATGTTGGGGATGATGCTTCGCTTGTTGAAAACAACAGAGCCTGGCTCAAGCAACACGCTAATATGCCTGCCGCTCCGGTATGGCTACATCAAACTCACTCAACAGATGTCGTTACGGTTTTACACCCTACGGCAGATATTCTTGATGCTGACGGTACGTTTACCACAGCTAAAGGTGTTGTTTGTTCTGCGATGACAGCCGATTGCTTACCTGTAATCCTTACTGATACCAAAGGCACTCAAGTTGCTGCTGTTCATGCTGGTTGGCGTGGTCTTGCTGGTGGCATTCTTGAAAATGCCGTTGCAAAGTTTTCAAACCTAGATTCAGAGAATAAGATCATTGCTTGGCTTGGCCCTGCAATAGGCAAGCAAGCCTTTGAAGTAGGTGATGATGTGTTGGAAGCTTTCGTTCGTTTTGACCCACAAGCTAAACTCGCATTTGAAGCCAAAGCTGAACCAGGGAAATGGCTAGCGAATATGTCTCAGCTTGCAACGCAAAGACTGAACAAAGTTGGTGTCACTTCTGTTACAGACTCCAATCTATGTACCTTCGCTGATGCGGATGCGTTCTATTCTTATCGTCGTGATGGTATTACTGGACGCCAAGCTACTTTTATTTGGTTAGAGTAACCTTTAGTTAGTGCAACCAGTCATCCAGTTCATTTATATTTTTATAACAGCTCTATTCTTCATTCTTATCCCTTGAAAATCCGCGTTACCGTATCCATCTTCTAACCATAAGATAAACATATCTAAGAGTAGGAAGGTTGGCATGCGTCTCGATCGATTCACTAGTAAATTCCAAATTGCGATATCTGATGCTCAGTCGCTCGCATTAGGTCGTGATCACCAATATATAGAGCCTGTGCACCTAATGGTGTCTTTGCTTAATCAAGATGGTAGTGCAATTCGTCCATTGCTCACCATGCTGAATATTGATGTGGTTCAATTGCGTTCAAAGCTAAGCGAAATATTAGACCGTGTACCGAAAGTAAGTGGTATCGGTGGTGATGTTCAACTGTCGAATGCAATGGGTACTTTGTTCAACCTATGTGACAAGGTCGCACAAAAGCGTCAAGACACATACATTTCTTCGGAAGTCTTCCTACTTGCCGCAATTGAAGATAAAGGCCCTTTAGGTAACCTGCTTAAAGAGCTAGGTCTTACTGAGCAAAAATTATCTCAAGCTATCGAGCAGGTTCGTGGCGGTCAAAAAGTTGATGACCCAAATGCCGAAGACCGACGCCAAGCGTTAGAGAAGTTCACCATCGATCTGACTGAAAGAGCGGAGCAAGGCAAGCTGGATCCGGTAATTGGCCGAGATGACGAAATCCGCCGTACTATCCAAGTACTTCAGCGTCGTACTAAGAACAACCCCGTCATTATCGGTGAACCAGGTGTTGGTAAAACAGCGATAGTCGAAGGTTTAGCACAGCGTATTATCAATAATGAAGTACCTGAAGGCTTGAGAGGCCGACGTGTACTTTCGTTAGATATGGGCTCTTTGATTGCAGGCGCTAAATATCGTGGTGAATTTGAAGAACGTTTGAAATCAGTTCTTAACGAATTATCGAAAGAAGAGGGCAATATCATTCTCTTCATCGATGAAATTCACACCATGGTAGGTGCGGGTAAAGGCGAAGGCTCTATGGATGCGGGTAATATGCTAAAACCAGCATTGGCTCGTGGTGAGCTTCACTGTGTAGGGGCAACCACACTCGATGAATATCGCCAGTATATAGAGAAAGATCCTGCGTTAGAGCGTCGATTCCAAAAAGTGCTTGTCGATGAGCCAACCGTGGAAGACACGGTCGCAATTCTCCGCGGTTTGAAAGAGCGCTATGAACTTCACCATCATGTAGAAATTACCGACCCAGCGATTGTTGCGGCGGCAACATTATCTCATCGATACGTTTCTGATCGTCAGCTGCCAGATAAGGCGATTGATCTGATTGATGAAGCGGCTTCGAGTATCCGTATGCAGATCGACTCAAAACCTGAGTCGCTAGATAAGCTCGAGCGTAAGATCATTCAATTGAAGATCGAGCAGCAAGCTCTTACCAATGAAAATGATGAAGCCAGTGAAAAACGTCTTCGAACATTACAAGAAGAGCTTTCTGACAAAGAACGCGATTTCGCAGAGCTTGAAGAAGTGTGGAATGCAGAGAAAGCCGCGCTTTCAGGCACGCAACACATCAAGTCAGAGCTAGAACAGGCTCGTATGGATATGGATTTTGCGAGACGTGCTGGTGATCTTAACCGAATGTCTGAATTGCAATACGGTCGAATCCCAGAATTAGAGAAGCAGTTAGATCTTGCGACTCAAGCTGAAATGCAAGAAATGACACTGCTGCGTAATAAGGTCACGGATGCAGAAATTGCAGATGTGTTATCGAAGCAAACAGGCATCCCTGTTTCTAAAATGCTAGAAGCTGAGAAAGAGAAGCTTCTTAAAATGGAAGGTGTTCTGCATAAGCGCGTTATTGGCCAAGCGGAAGCAGTCGAAGTGGTATCGAATGCGATTCGTCGTAGCCGTGCAGGTTTATCTGATCCGAACAAGCCGATTGGCTCTTTCTTATTCCTTGGCCCAACCGGCGTTGGTAAAACCGAGTTGTGTAAAACACTCGCGAACTTCATGTTTGATAGTGACGATGCAATGGTGCGTATCGACATGTCTGAATTTATGGAGAAACACTCTGTTGCTCGCTTAGTTGGTGCTCCTCCGGGTTACGTTGGATATGAAGAAGGTGGCTACTTAACAGAAGCGGTACGTCGCAAGCCTTACTCGGTGATTTTGTTAGATGAAGTAGAGAAAGCGCATCCGGATGTTTTCAATATCTTATTGCAGGTGCTTGATGATGGACGCTTAACTGATGGACAAGGTCGTACAGTCGATTTTAGAAACACGGTAGTGATCATGACATCCAACCTTGGCTCTTCGAGAATTCAAGAGAACTTCAATACGCTCGACTACCAAGGAATAAAGAATGAAGTGATGGAAGTGGTAGGTAAACATTTCCGTCCTGAGTTTTTGAACCGAGTTGATGAAAGCGTGGTGTTCCATCCATTGGGTCAAGAGCACATTCAGTCGATAGCTGCTATTCAGCTTGAGCACCTTAAGAAGCGAATGGAAGACAATGGTTATGAGCTTGAAGTTTCGGATAAAGCACTCAAGTTGATTTCTCAAGTTGGCTTTGATCCAGTATATGGCGCGCGACCTTTGAAAAGAGCGATTCAACAAAGTGTCGAGAACCCGTTAGCGAAAGCGATACTGGCAGGAAAAATTAATCCAGATAAGAAAGTGCAGCTATTAGTAAACAACGACCGCATTATTGCTCACCAATAGTTGAAGTAAGAGCGGTAGGTACGATTGGCCGAAATTAAGGCTTAATCGTACCTATTTTAAACGCTTTGTGTGAATAGTGTTCGAACGGTCGCCGGTGGCGGCTTTTTTTTCGTTTTTAGCCTTGTACAAAGGATTATTCTCTCTATAATGCGCCTCCGTTGCCAAGGATAACCAAGCGGTTTGAACTGAGTAACAAGACGGTGATAAGCATTTAAGATGCTTTGAAAAATTAGCTGAAAAAAGTGTTTGACACTGGAATCTAATCCGCTAGAATGGCCGTCCACTTCGAGAGGCTCCTTACTAAAAGGAAGGCTCAACAAGTAAAGCTCTTTAACAATTTAA
>NZ_JBFRJM010000069.1:0-981 GCF_041468865.1 Vibrio sp. 10N.286.52.C3
ATACCAATCCGGAAAATTAACTGATCAGGTCAATCCAATCTCTTGTACACATTTTTGTGACGCGATCTTTGCACTCAAGAAATCCATTCCAAGCGCTACAGACCTTCGAAACAATATCGTTATAATCAATGAAGTTTTGGTTTGCTAGATAGTGTTGCCTTAACCAACTCCACACTTGCTCTATAGGGTTAAGCTCTGGTGAGTATGGCGGCAATTTGATAATACTGACATTATCAAATGGGTTAGCAATATCATCGGTATGCCATCCTGCGCCATCCATTATTACCACTGAATGACGGTCTTTTTCTGTGACTTTAGATATCTGCTCTAGATGGTTTATCATGATGTCTTTGTTAACCCAAGGGACGACCATTGCCTCACCAATCCCTCTCGATGGGCACACTGAGCCAAACAAATAAGCGTATTCAAATTGCTGCTGTTTTACTACGCGAGGTCTCGTTCCACGAGTAGCCCAAAGACGTGTTGTTGTGTTCTGCTGACCAAACCTAGCTTCGTCTTGAAACCAGACATCAACACTCTCTAGCCCAATATGGCCGGGGATCTTAAGGATCGTTTCGATTTGGAATTTTTTTAAAATCGTCCTGTATTTGCTGTGATTGTTTAGGGTGTTTGGAACGAGAAGTTATCCAAGAAAAACCCATGTGGTCTAGGAGATAATAGATGGAATTAGGGTGGTAGTGCTTGTCAAAGTGTTTAACGATGTAGTCATGTATATCGCTTCCAACAAGGCGGCCACCAGAAGGTGATTCAGCTTCTTTTTTTATGAAGGCACTGAGTTGAGCCCGCTGCTCATCGGTGAGGTATGCAGGCCTACCAGTCCGAGGTTTTTCTTGAAGTCCTTCTAGGCCTTCTTCAAAAAAAATCCGAACCCATTTATTGACACTGGTTCGACTGACTTTGAGAGATTTTGCAATTTGTGTACGAGAGAGGCCGTCTTTAAAGTGTGCGAGCGCAAGTAAA
>NZ_JBFRJM010000070.1:0-5371 GCF_041468865.1 Vibrio sp. 10N.286.52.C3
GCCTCCTCCTACTCGATTGTTGCTCGCTAACTTGAGTGTCTAGTTCACCGAACAAACATCTAAAGCGTTTCTATGCGGGCTAAGCGAGAGTTAACCACGCCAATGAACCCGTTGAGATCATGACCCACATTGTAATACCAAACATCAGTGGTTTCGGCCCTGCCGCTTTTAACTTCTCAACTGAAATACCACAGCCAATTAAGAACAAACACACGACCAGTGCTCGCTTAGACACATCAAAGATTCCTTGATAGACCATCTCAAATTGTGGCAGTAAGTCACTCACCGCGATAGCGGCGCAATAGAAGAAAATGAAGTAGGGAACCGTAATCTTCTTTTGATCGTTCTTGAAGATCATCGCACTAATTAAAGCGATTGGGATGATCCAAAGTGCGCGAGCGAGCTTCAATGTTGTCGCTGTCGTCAGTGCTTCTTCGCCATACGCTGAAGCTGCACCTACTACAGAAGACGTATCGTGAATCGCTATCGCTGCCCAAGTACCAAATGTTTGTTGGCTGAGCTCAAGCGCGTGACCAATCATCGGGAATAAGAATAGAGCAACCGAGTTCAACACGAATACGGTGGCTAATGCCAAGCCAATCTGTTCATCGTCTGCTTTGATCGCGGGTGCCACTGCTGCTATCGCGCTACCACCACAAATCGCGGTACCAGAAGATATAAGATAGCCCGTAGTGCGGTCTAGCCCCATTTGTTTCGCCAAGAACCAACCAATGACTAATGTACCGATAATCGTCGTTACAATGAGCCCAATACCATCGCCTGTTACTGCTAATGCTTTTTCAAACTGAATACCAAAACCCAAGCCAACAATAGAGTAGGCCAGTAGCTTTTTGGTAAGTTTGCCGACTTCCAAGTGTTCAGGGACTAATCCTAAACTAGCAAGCAGGAAACCGATAACCAGGGCTGTCGGTGAGCTAACCCAAGGCGTTAAGCAAAACAGTGCAGCAAGATAAAATGGAACGGACTTTTTTAGGTTCATTGTATTTAGAGTCTTGTTTTGTTGTGGCGTTATTGTGATGAGACCACTATACGTTCAATAAAATGATAAGTAAGTCTAAATGAATTGAACAAACGTTAAGGAAAACTTAACGCTTGTTCAACTGATATGAATAAAGGGCTGGTTAACTAGCGTAATGATCCGCGAAGGTCAGAGACTGACTGTCGAAGCGTTTCACAAGAGGCTTGTTTAGGTGAAATCGGCTCGCCAGCTTCTATCTCTAGCTTAGTCCAGAAGCGAGTGGGTAACCCTTTGCAGGCACGGCCTTTGTAACGACTAAAGTAGCTACCCCATAATCCTTTAAGAGCCATAGGAATCACTGGGACAGGGGAACGTTTGATGATCAGCTCCATACCACGCATGAACTCAGCCATTTCGCCATCAGAGGTGAGCTTTCCTTCTGGGAAAATACACACGATGTGACCTTCATGCAGGGCACGCTCTACTTCTTTGAAAGCGTTTCGAATCGAGTTGCGGTTGGTCGCGGAGATTGGAATCACCCCAGCTCTTTTCAAGAAGCGTCGAATTGGCGGCAACTTGGTGTAATCCTCTTCCATCACAAAACGGATCAAGCGAGGGCAAACCGCACTCAGCAGCAGTGCATCCATATAACTCACATGGTTGCAGACAATCAACGCACCGCCCTTTTCTGGCAGGTGATGTAAGTTCTTATGTTTAACTCTGTACATGGTGTGAGTGACCACCCACGTAAAGAAGCGGAAAGCGTAGATAGGCACCTGATAAAACAGGTACAGCATCACCAAAGTGTTGCCCACTGCGAGCAAGATAAACAGCTGCGGAATTGAAAGATCTAGAACACTAAGGCAAACAATACCTAATACCGCACTTCCCACCATGAACAGTGAGTTGTAGATATTGAGCCCGGCAATCACTTGGGCACGCTCGTCGGGCTTGGCACGTAACTGCATCAGTGAATACAGAGGAACAATAAAGACACCGCCAGAGATACCCAGAAGCAGAAGGTAAGCAAACAGTGGCCACAGCTCTGAGTAGGTTACGAATTGATGGAAAGAACTAAAGTCAGGCAAAGACTCCGGGATGGATATCGCCATCAGAAGACCGAAGATCGAGATACCTAAGCTGCCCATTGGCACGATGCCGATTTCAATTCGGTGATTAGATAACTTATCGCAAGCTAAAGAGCCGATTGCAATGCCTACCGAGAATAGTGCCAGTAAAAAGGCGACGGAGCTTTCAGTGCCGTTTAGATGCAGTTTAGTGAAGTTGGGGAACTGAGTTAGGTAAGCCGCACCAAGGAACCAGAACCAGCTGATAGACATCAGAGCTTGAAAGGTCGGGCGATCTTTTTTGGCAATCGCAAGTGTCGCGCGGGTCAGTTTTACAGGTTGCCACTTTACTTTAAGATCTGGTGCATTACTTGGCGCATGTGGGATAAAGCAGCTTGATGCATAGCCAAGCACGGCGAACGAAACAATACACACCGCAGCAATGAGCTTCGCGCCTTCTTCAGATGCAATGATGCCTGCGCCTAGAGTACCAATCAGGATCGCTAAGAATGTACCTGTCTCGACGAGAGCGTTACCAGATACCAGTTCTTTTGTTTCTAACTGCTGTGGAAGCAGGGCGTATTTCACCGGACCAAAGAAAGCACTCTGCGTTCCCATAAGGAACAGGAGCAGAAGTAATATCCCGTAGCTTTCATAGATAAATCCGATCGCACCCAGTGACATGATCACCACTTCAAGGAGCTTAACTTTACGGATAAACCACGATTTTTCGTATTTATCAGCCAGTACACCGGCTAAAGCTGAGAATAGGAAGAAGGGCAGAATAAACAGGCCAGCGGCCAAATTAATGAATAGATTGCTGGAAATA
This sequence comes from Vibrio sp. 10N.286.52.C3, assembly GCF_041468865.1. NCBI lineage: Bacteria > Pseudomonadati > Pseudomonadota > Gammaproteobacteria > Vibrionales > Vibrionaceae > Vibrio > Vibrio sp. 10N.286.52.C3. The sequence goes on from NZ_JBFRJM010000070.1 coordinate 2,876, forward strand.
GGCAGCGTGTCTACGCTTGCGAAAGCAACAAACAGTAACAGGACATTTTTGAATATGTTGTCGTTAAAGGCTCCTAGAAATTGGGTAATAAAGTAGGGTAGGAACCTTTTTTGCGTTAACAGCGAAGATTGGCTGCTGTTGTTCATTGTCTTTCCTTGGATGATTACCAGTTGGTTAAGTAGTTTGAGACTAGGTTATTGATCAGCTCTTTACCATCAATAGGCTCAGAGGCGAAAAATTTATCATCAACGCTAAGTAGAGTAATTCCGTGTACTCCAGACCATAATACACGGCTGGCTTTAACGACTTCGCTTTTCGTATGTTCAGGAGCAATCGCTACTAGCAACTGTTCTAGCATGCCTGTCATTCTATCGATGCGGTTCGATTGCCATTCAGGAAGGTTTTCACCGTTCATGTTGTGCTCAAAGATAAGCTGCCAACGGTGAGGGTGTCTCTGTGCAAAATCGTGGTAGCAGTAGGCAAGGTTGAATAGAGCTTGTTGAGGGTTGCTCGATTGTTCAACAGTTGCAGCGGATTCTGACGCCAGTTCATCTAATGTTTGAGCGACCACATGCAAAAGCAGTAGGTTGTAATTACCAAATACATTTACTAAGGTACTTGGAACGTAACCAATCATATTGGCGATTTTACGTAGACTTAGCTCGTGATAAGAGTGCTCTTCTAAGAAGTCGGTCACCGTTTTTAAGGTTAATTGCACTAATTGTTCGCGAGTATGATCGTTTCGTCTTGCCATGGGTACTTTCTATTAAATGAACATCGTTCAATATTTTAATGCTGCCCCAGAGTGCCGTCAATCCCTTCGCTAGTTTAGTAATCAATTAATAGCCGCAATATTATGATACATGTGTAAACACGGTGAATATTTCATTGTTCTTTGTTAACGAGTATGATTAAGGTGTCGAAAGATAAAAAACCTATAAAGGATAATAATGAAACGATTTTTCTCACTAGTCGCGATCCTGTTGGTAACAGTCGCGGTGACGCCAATCGCGGAAGCGAAAAAGTTTGGTGGTGGTAAGTCATTTGGCAAAAGCTTTAAAACGGCTCCAGCACCAAAACAACAAAACACGAATTCGATCCGTCAAGATCAAACAGGTAAGAACACAGCAGCTAACTCTAGCAAGAAAGGCCTTATGGGCGGTCTGCTAGGTGGTTTACTTGCTGGTGGTCTTTTAGCTGCATTCTTTGGTGGCGCATTTGAAGGTATCCAGTTCATGGATATTCTGATCATGGGTCTGATTGCTTTCCTAGCGTTTAAATTCCTACGTGGAATGTTGGGCGCGAAGCAGGGCTCAATGAATCAGCAGAATGCACGTGGCCAACAGCCAGCATTCGGCGGCATGGGTCAGAACAAGTTTGAACAACCTAAGCAACAACCAAATGTTCATAACTTCGAGCAAGCACAACCTCAATCACAAGGCACTGCTGGTGGTTTCGGTTTTGGTGCACAAAGCGATGTTCCACATAACTACCCACCGGGCTTTGATCAAGCGGCATTCATCAACGGTTCTCGTGAGCACTACCGTACACTGCAAGGTGCATGGAACCACAATGAGCTAAACACGATTGAAGAATACGTATCTCCAAGCCTATTTGAAGACCTAAAAGCTGAGCGTAATAAGCTAGACGGTGATCAGCACACAGACGTAATGTACGTTGATGCTGAAATCGTTCGCGCAGACCACGATGGTAGCAAAGCACAGCTAAGCCTTCAGTTTAGCGGTCGTTACCGTGACACAGCGGATGGCGTTGAAGAAGATATCACTGATATCTGGCACCTAGAGCGTGACCTAACAACTAACAATGCACCTTGGTTAATTGTTGGTATTCAAGGTTAATTCCAGGATTTAACTCAACATCAATAGGATGTAGTTATTCGGAATGACACCAAATAATAGAAAGCCCCTGCTGAGAAATCAGCAGGGGCTTTTTTGCGTCTAATGATATGTATCTTAGTTAAAGATTGGATTAACCTGAGACTAACTAACTGATTTTATTTGGATGTAATGAGTAATGACAAAGTTCTTTGAACCCGTATTGGAGCCTGAGGTTACTTTGCAGCAGAAACAGATAATTGCGAACGAATGCGAAGAACATATATCGACCCATTGTTTAGGCTGCGCTGCTTATCTGGCTTGTGAGCGTCATGCAGAAGTATGGGATCACTGATGTTTGAATGGGCTAGATCGCTTAGTTATTTGTAGGAGCGGGTTAGTGTTTAGGAAGTTGAGGGTTGTTTTAGAAGACACGTTTAGTAAGAGATAAAGCTCAGAAACGAAAAAAGCCAACTCAATGAGTTGGCTTTTCGATTTTCCAATTAAGGAGAATATGGTGGAGGGAGACGGATTCGAACCATCGAAGGCAGTGCCGGCAGATTTACAGTCTGCTCCCTTTGGCCACTCGGGAACCCCTCCAGGGTGTGTCTTACTCTTCACAAAGTAAGCCTAAATTGATGTTTTCCCATAAGCCCATCAA
>NZ_JBFRJM010000071.1:0-59989 GCF_041468865.1 Vibrio sp. 10N.286.52.C3
TGATGCACTTGCCACTTGAGCCGCCGACTGTGGTGCTGAACTTTCAGGGCGTGAGTTCGTAGGTACAGTGTCAGAGGTCTTCGACGTCTCTACCGTTTCGGCTGATTTATTATCAGGAGCTACCTCTTGATTGCTTTGCACTTGGGTACGCTGATTATTACTGTCCTCTGGCTGTAATGGGCTACTAGGTAATGCGCTAACAACCATTGAAGCTAGTTTGGAGAAACCTGTTTGATCATTGCCTTGGGTTTGTTGTGTCGTTTTTTCCTTTGAATTATTTGCCTCTGTTGGTTGCGCATCAGGTTGGGTATTTTCTGTTGAAGCAAGCATCTCCTCTTTCTCTTGCAACGACGTAATTGCCTGATTAGCGGTCATTTCACCTGAACTTACAGCATTGAACAGTTGAGCTCCTTCTTTTACAGAAATCGTATTACTGTCAATGGAGTCAAAGATTTGTGATTTCTGTTCGTCACTCATACCACTGTTCTCTGATGCCTCCATAAGTGCCAAGCTTTGCGCTGCAGTTTCAGCGAATTTTGTCATTGAACTTGGTACTGGTGACGGCTCATTTGACGGTACAGAACCCGGCATTGCTGTGTTCGCTACGGTGTCATTAACACCCGTTAATGGAGTTGTTCCGTTAGATTGGCCCTCTTTAATTGCAGCTTCATTTTGCTCTTTACCTGTCGCTTCAAGTTGTGACAACTTCACTTCATTCGGTGTATCTTTAGATGCGTGGTAAGCTTTCTGGTGTTCGGCCACATCCTCTATTCCAATCTGCAGATAATGTTTAGATAACAATTTGCCATTTACGACATCGTAATTCTTATTGACCTCAGATTGATTTGATAGATTCGAAACTTGCTCATCAGTAAGGGATGTACCAAGTGTTGAGGCAACATGAGCAACGTTGTTGTAATCAATGTCTCTGAACCCGTCCTCAGAGCCACCCATAAACAGTTTATAGTCCTCTAACGCTTCCATGGTGTATTTGCCCGATGCAAGTCCACCGACTTCTTTGGCAAATGACTCATCCTCAGACATTTCCGTTCTTAGTTGTTCTATATTCCCAACCGCATTATTGTGATGCTTGATTTCAGTGTCACTGAGTAGCCCATCTTTATTGAGCGTGTTCTCATCACTGGTTAACGCGATCACAGCGGCGCCATATACACCTTCGGAATTAGTGGTGAGTCCAAAATCACGAGCACTTGGGCTAGTTGCAATTTGTGGTCTTGTTAGTAAATCAGCACCTTTATTCAATGGTGATTCTAAGTGCTTCATGTTTTCTGCGGCAGGCTCTGATAGCTGTTGCGCTGTCGCAGAGTGAAACTGAGAAACTAGCCCCGCTGCAATGTCATTTACCAATCCACCACCATCTTTCGCAGCACTCTTAACTTCTTGAGAAATTGGAGTTGGATTAACTGTATCAGTGGCAGTTTTAATGGCCTTAATTTCATCTGTTTTCTCAGGCGCAACTTTTGATGCATTGGCGCGAGCCTTATCAACATTTTCCCCGTGCTCATCTTTGATATTTTTGGTGGTCAATAATGTACCAACCTCACCCAGTCGTTCATCTCGTGTTTTCTCAAAGCCTTGCTGGTATCTTTGAATTTCTTCCGGAATGCCTGCTACGGCTGAGTTGCTGGTGGTGTCTTTCACAGACCCTAAATTGTTACTCATCGTGGCAAAGTTTTTCGACATATCATTAAGTGCTTTGTCACCAATCAAGAAGTCGGCTTCATTGAATTTCTGCGAGATATCCATCAAGCCCGATTTCATTGAATTAATGTCTTTAGCGGTCGCCACTTCTTGATATTGATTAACCATTTCACTTGAGAAAAGTACTGCTGCTGCACGACCCACATCTCCGTGATAGTATTTAGATGCATCACGTTGTATTTGGAGGTTTCGGGCCTGAGCATTGGCATCAACGACTCTACGCTCCTCTGGGCTCATGTTGGCCATCTCACTTTCGGTGTTATAACCATTAGCCACCCACTCTTTAAATTCCTTATTGTTTGCCGCATTTGTAAAATTGGTTGAATAATTTTGATTCAAACCTTTTGCAACACCCAATGCGTGTTGCGTCGTTTCTTGGAATTGTTTCGCAGCTGTATAACTTTTCAGGTCTTGAATAGCATTTTGTCCCGTTTCGCCCCAACCTGTCGTTCTTGAAAGACCATGAACCTTTTGAATCGCTTCTTGACTAGTATATTGAGCACTGGTGCCGCCTTGTTCACTGGTCACGTAACCTAAGCTTGCCTGCAATGCCTCTGCCTCACGTTCCGTAAGGTTAAACCCGCCTTCTGCGTTAACCTGAACTCGGCCATCAAGACCAACCGAGAAATCACTTTTGCTTCTTGAACCCACTCGGTTTGTTTTTCCGGAACTCTTGTCATTACTCTTAGTGTCAGTAACTTGGACTCTTTCTGTTTTTGAATTGCCCTTATCTTCTATATGGCTAGTTCTCGTCACGGGGCCACGTCCGTGTCGTCCTGCAGCCTGAGAGCCCCCCTGCGTATTCGACATTGTTTTATTATTTTTTGCATTACTGTATTGGGTAGAGTCAGAAGCTTGAGTCGACGTCTTTGCACTCTCAGAGTTTTGCTGTGTTGAATCCTCTCCACTTCCCCAACCGAAACTTCCGCTACCCGAGCCACCACCACCCATTACTAACTTACCCATCAATTGAGTAATTTCTTGAGTATCTAGATTGGTGTTTTTCTGTAAACCTTCACGCACCTGCGCTGCAAATTGAGCATTTTCAGAATATTGATGACTATCACTACCGTTCACACTTTTTCCTTTTTGAATCTGCGTCATAAGCTGAGAAAGCTTGCCCCATGACTGTTGATGTGAAGCTTGGGATGATTGAACTCGCGACTCTGCCATACTTGATGTAAGGGATAAGTTACTGGTCATATTCGACATACCACTGAGTGTTGGCATGTTTTGATCTTGAATTTGATTTGTTGAATGAACCACACCGTTATCACCCATAGTCCAACTGTGATTACCCATTCTGAGTGAACCATTTTTGGCACCAACGGCAATATCTGGTGCGACAGCACTAGGATTAACATGTGCGGTTCCCCCGATCTTGCCAGCCATACTCACGGTTGCGTATTCGCCACCTTTCAAAAGCATATAAGCCAACATAGGAACCATTGTCGTCATGTAAGATGCGGTCGCTATATAACTTCGCGCTTCGGAATAGAAATTGGACAATCCCCCTATGGTGTATGCTGTTTGCTCAGTGATCGACGTTTCCAACGCATTTTGAATAGACCAATCGAGATAGAAGTTAATCAGAATCATCACAAATGGATACAATCCAACTAACACTAAGAATCGCATGTATGACGCGGCGATCTTAAAGCCCCCTTCACCAAAGATGATAAAGAAGGACATAAGTGGTGCAGCAAACCACACGAACGCTTCAAAAAATGAGATGGTGGCAGGGGCCATTTCAAGCCACAAGTTTCTGTCACCTGCCATAGTGAAAAGACGCTGTTGTTTAGCTTGATATTCCATAGCGTCAACAAGTTGGCCTCGTGCAGAATGACTAGCATCTAACCCCATAGCGTTCTTTTTGACGTGATAATCAAGGAAGTTATTCATTTGAAATGTGTAGCTGTCCATTGATGCAGAGCCCAACTGCTGAAGTGCAGAGCTTACTTGTGTCGCTGATATGCCTTTCGCTTCATTTAACTCATCGAGTCCGTCTGCTAATTTCGATTGGTCATTATCAATGTATGCGCTCAGTGCAGTGTAAGAGTCTTTACACGACATGAATGACGGTTGCCCTTCAAGATACATGTCGATGTACCAAATCGTTGAGCTGACCTCCATCGCGGCCCAAGCATCGACATTCGTCAATACATTGCCAACCTTCGCCTCTTGATAGGCTCCACCAACTTCCATGTCTTTGAACAAACAGCCATTCATGTAACTGTCTATGCTGCGTATGAAATCACTATCTGCATGCCCAATAGTACGAATATTCGGACTATTTACAGACCCTTCGATAGCCACCAGCGTTCTAAGTGCGTCTAAGTGTGTGCCTGAGTTCTGGGGCATCACAAAGATGTCACTCAAAATATCGATAAACGCGATAGGTACTTGAGTCGTTACAGCTCCACCGATAGCCAAACCAATAGGAATGTCAGTAAAATACGCTGAATCACCCGTACCAGCATGTTCGACTACAATGTCGACTCTCGGGTAGAAACACAGCATCCAGATAAGATAGCCCTTGCACACTGTTCCTAAGAATTCACCACCAATCTGACCCTTTTCAAAGAATTGTTTGAAGGCTGCAACGAAGAAGGAAAGAACTAATCCAAGACCGAACAAGTAGTTAGGCTGTCCAAATTCACCTGTTGATTGATCGAACGCCATCGACAAGCCAAGGAAAACTTGTCTAGCCCAATCAAAATTACCAATGGTATATATCAGAAATTCCATGACTTAGTTCTCCATACTCTTCTCGACTAACATATGCAAACGGTTCTTAGAGTCTTGTTGTTCATAGTGGCGGTCCACAATGTCCATCTGTATGTTCAACATTCCTCTTGCTTCTTTTATGTAGGCTTGGGCATTAGCATCGCTGTCGGCTTTAGCCGCGATTGCAACCGCATCCAAATACGCACGAGCAGATGTGAAAAATTGCATCGCAAAGTTGTACGCGTATTCATTAGCAATTGCCTCGTAGTAACCTTGGACCTCTGAACTTTTTCTGTATTTGGTCGCGAGTAAAGCTATGTAGCCATATACATCCATACCGCCACCCTGTATCACTGCTTTTTGAGTAGGACCAAAATCATTCGCACCGCGAGCACCTGTTCGATAGACCTCTAATACGCCTGCGGTCCCGTCTGTCGTTCCGTCCAACGCTTCTAAGAACTGTTTGTTCAACGGCCTCCAATCAATCGTTTCCTGAGTAATATCGAGACATTTAGAGCTGGCCACAGTATCTGGGTTACCGTCATTACACTTGAGCCTTGTCACTTGTTCTTGAGTATCAAAGCCACCAAAGGCGATATCTAGCAGAGTCAATGTCGCAGGAACCGGAGTTGTCGCAATTGAAGAGGTTTCGACACCTTGGCGGTCAGGGTCAGTGTTATCAGCAACATCTCGGATCTCGGTCCCAACTAGTGACATGACGGTTTCCGAAAATCTAGGGAAGAAGTCAGCGGCACCAACATTCATTTTTGATGTTCTCATGCCGTTAATTAGCAGGTTACCTGTCAGTAATTCCTCACCATTCTGAACTTTTTGGGAGAGCTCAAGCAATGAAGTGCCTGGGGCTATGTTTTGAAACCAATCAGCTGAATCTGTCGCAACACCAGTTGAGTTTGCGGCTTGACCGATTGCTAAAGCATCTCGGATTGATTGTTCATATGGGCCGACCGCGTTGGCCATTAATGCCTGACCCGCTTCACATGAGTTCTTGAAAAATTTGTTCCATTCATCCATCGCTTTTTTCAAGGCTTTGATGTTTGCAGCACACGTCGGACACAGAGCATCTAAAGCTAGGTTGAAGGCATACGACGCACTACCCGCTGCAATTTGTCTCATTGAGTTTTGGAGCATCCCTGTTAAATCTTTGATCATTGAAAATGAACCCAGATTAAGGTCGATTCCGTTACATCCGGCTTTCATCGACGGAACTTGAAAGTTCACGATATTTGGATCATGACTCTTAACACGGTATGAAAAAGAACCGAGTGCGATGGCGTTTTTATTACTGGTTTCGTAGTCGACAATACCATGACCTGTCGAGTACCCATTGAAGACGTCTTGCATTGGGTTGGCCAACACATTCATAGAGCATGTCAGCGAGGCGGCAACGATAAAAGACCTAATACGTTTCATAATTGATTGCCTCCTGCGCTTGTGCATTGACATTCTTTGTCAAACTTTTCTGTTGGTCTGATTCAGGCGAAGGGATAAACGGCAACACATTAAGTACCAACTCCTTCGCAATTTCGTAGCTGTCTTCAACCACTACTCGCTCATAAAACTGATATTCACTTGGTTCTAGAGTTTGAGGGTCAATAAGGTGAAGCTTGGCGAGTTCGTAGCTTGCTGACTCTGCAGAGCTATAAGCGGTCAAAGCTTCAGGGACCTCAAGAACGAGAGCTTCATAACGCAAAACTGGGAGCAAACTTGAATAGAAATTAAGTAGGCTGACTTTCAACGCGTTGATGTCGCCTTTATTCGACGTAATAGCGCCAAATAGCCGCTCGTAATCGGGCATTTCTACTATTTGTCGAGTCGTCGATTGATGGGAGTTGGTAGTGTTTGATGACGTAATCACGGGCTTTTGTGACTCGTTAGCCATCACTAATGTACTGAATGTCAGTAGAACCACTGGTATAAGCTTCATGACCATATCCTGATAGAGAACTAGGATTAGTGTTACTTAACGCCAGTGCAAAAAATTCAAATAAGGAGCCTTTTTTCGGTAATTAACGTGCAACTGATATAAAAAAGCCTGCTCATTAACTAATGAACAGGCTCCAATTAACCGCGATAAAGTTAGTAACCTTGCTGTGCCTTGAGGTTCGATTCTAAGATTTCAACTAGATAGTTTGCGTCTGTTAAGGCTCTTTCTTCATCAATATCTTCAAATCGTGTAATTTGCTGTAGTGACTCAACTGCCGACGCGTCGTTAAATTGTTCTTCTGAAATCACATTGGCCGTCTTTGCCTGAATAAGAACCAATCTGACTATTTCACTTTCAGTCACAATGCCTTGTGAAATGGGCGCTACGAACTCACCGGAATTACCGACTAAAAACAAAGCAGGCACTCTTTGAACGCCTAGCTCTTTATACTTCTGCTTGGTATCCGGTTGATACTCAGGAAACATACCATTTTCCATTGGCGCTAAATCGATGCTGATCGCATTTACATTAAAGCCATATTTGCTCATGAGGCGTTGGACAATTGGTGCTTGGCGTTTACAGTAATCACAAGTGCTCTCAAAAAAGAACCATAACCCCGCTTGTTTTGCTACTTCTTGAACCACTTCCTGTTCTGCACGATTCTTAGCTTCATTCTTAGCATTAAGAGCAAAACTCGATGTTGGCCTTGCTTGTGTTTCATCAAGAAGAGGGTTGTTGATGACATCTTGCATCCACGCTTCCCTAAAAGCAGTCGCCTTGTCCATAATCACACGTTGCATGTATCGGGCTCGTTGGATGTTCTCCGGACTAGGGTCATTAATTGCTTCACCAACAAACTCCATAAAGTGCGCTCGAATCCATTTCGTCGACATAGGTTCAGGACCAGATTTTGCTGTACTTGGAGGGGCAATAGGGACTGGTGGAGACACGGGCTTTTTGGGTTCTTCTGGTTCAGGCTCCCCATAAAAGTGCCAACCTTGAGCGGCACTTTTATCATTGACGAAATTTGCATCTGCCGTCGCGGTAGCTGCAAATGCAAGGGCGCATAACATCGATAAGCCTAGATAGTTCGATTTCATAATCTATACCTCAGCGGCTTTGGCTTTACGACGATTTCTCGCTCTTTCTGCACGACAATGAGCACAACCAGTACCAGGTCTTTCAGTGTGGCCAATATATTTTGTCCCACACTCACATTTGAAAATGTGGATCGTACCGTCACCGATACGATGAAGGAGTTGAACAAATCGATTGAAATTCACGTAAGCACGTATGTCTTCACTCGATTCATCAAATACTCTTGCATAAGCATCAAGCATCTTGTCGATATTGTCTTGAAGCGGCAATTTTACTGATGGGTCATTGGAGAGGATTGAATAATAAGCCCAAAGCTTATTCGAGATGGGAAACGCTTCCGGTACTTGATGAAGAAAGCTCGCATCTTTACCCATTCTTGATTTTTTAAAGTCTGTCTGCATTCGGCCAAGCTCATGTTGAGCAGACTTAGGCACTGAACCTAAAAGGTCTTTAATTGTGGCTGCGTTTGCACCAAAGCGTACAAGATCGAGTGCTCGCGTCTCCAATTTCAGCGCCATTTGAGACGCTGTGGATAATTGTATCTCGGACATATGACTATCCTTTCAAATTGTGAACAGACTGAATTTAGATCATATCGGTCAAGGTACGCATACGAATGCGTTCTACGCCGACATTGTGACTTTGAAATTCATGAGTCTCTAAGGCATTCAACATCTCAGCTTCAGTACCTTCGTGAAATACGAAAGGATTTATACCGGCAGATGTGAACCTGACAATTTGAAACAACTCAAAACTAGCAAACTTAATGATTTCTTGTTGAGTTGCCATTAGCTCAATCATCGCAGAATGCGGATCTGTTTGAGCGAGGTTGTGCATTGCGAGAATTAGTGATTGGCACTGAAAACTCATCTCATCGGTAGAAGGTGTAGATTCAGAAGTGACATTGAGATAAGCGTTCAATCGTGTTCGATAATTTTCAAACTGGCCTGTTTCAATTGCGGTATTGAGAACCGATAAACCTGTTTGTTTAGTGCAGCCAGAACGTAATGGGGCAAGGGTAAAGATATGGTGCTGCATCTCTGCAAACTTCTCTAGAGTATCGGGCTCGATACTTATAAATCGATCTACGTCGATGTTAGTCAGAAAGTTAATTTGAGCGGAGCATTCTCTGTTAGTTAAAACAGATTGGTGTGCAGCTGACAATATGCGAGCGGAAATTGCACGCACGGCTGCCATGTGGCCTAGACGTTTCATAAGTAAATCTTCCATGCTTTTACGCGGTTTGAACGATCCCAACATTGACCTTTCAAACACCTTACTAAGCTCACCACGAGCGTTGTTAGGTTGCGTTTACAGTATTGACGTTGTGTTCATTTATACGAAATTACGAATTCCATAATACGCAATTTGTTTTAGTGAACTCTTGGATTATTGCATAAATGTATAAAATCACAACAATGATTACAAAAAAACATACACATTCTCAACATTAACCCTTGACTTATTACAAATGTACTATTTCTAAATCAACTGATTAATCCGCTTGAAGTCAAGTTATCAACCAGTTCCGTAGATACCAAATCTGCTGGGTCTGTCTGTGGTGATTTAGCTTCAGGTATCTGTGGAGAATTTTGGGAAGAACCGTGTTCGTTGTTGGTGTTCACGTTACCCAAAAATCGATTAATAATTGCTTCACCGGATTGGTGATATAACAGCCCCAATTGGAAAAGAATTGGGAGTAACCAACTTCGGTTTTCACAATGATTCAATTCGCTTAACAAAACTGGGAAATCACGTTTAGATATTCTAAATCGCTCATTAACCTTCTCGCCGTTGAACGGCATCGTAAGCTCAACTTGTGATGATATCTTTTCCCAGTTCGACTCGTGCAATCGCTTAATCACTGCGCCTTTGTTTAGTATTCGTCGCAACATGATGCGCTTAAACTTGGGACTATCGGGGATCTCGATAGCTCCCCTTTCCACCCAAGTCGACAGGTTAACATCGATACTATTACTCATAAGCTACGCAACCTTGTTTGAATTAACACCCGCGATTTGTCTAGCTAACTCAGCAAAACCAAGGCATACAGCAACTTCATGTTTCTCGACTAACTTCACAGTATGTCTCGGAAATGCACGTTCTAGCGCTCTCGCGAAATCGGGAGCTGGACCACCAGACACAATAAACTCTTGTATGTCTGATGCTTCACCAAGCATGTTTGTAAGTAAATCGACTGCTTCATTACACAAACTGTCAATCAGCGGCAAGCAATCAAAGACACCATCAGCGACAGGGAAGTCATACGTTTCAGCAAATATTTCGAGCTTTTTCGTGTTGAATGCCTTGTCTACCAATTCGGTCCCGATGGACGTACCCAAAACCTCAGACAGGTAGGTGCTCAGGCTTCTGAGAATTTTCCCCTGACCTAGTTCGAATGCCTTTGTACGTTCTTCGTCGATTGTAAGCCCCGTTGAAGTCAAGAAGTCGGTTGTTCCATAACCTGGGTCAACAGTAACTCTCGCTCGGTTCCCAAGCGCCTCCATAATCCCGCAGTTCATTTTCTTTGCTTCAGACTTTGCATGATAAGTAAGTGCGCCAAGTGGCTGCGGCAATACATGTGCCTGTTTTACTCGGATCACTCGCCCATCCACATGATGTTCACCAATCATAAAATTGAGTAGTTCATCTTTACGATCAAGTTGGTTTAATGGAAGACCAGCCACCAGCAAGTCAATGCAATCCGTTTTTAATAGACTTAAGCCACCGATAAACAGCGCCTTGTAAGCCGGACTTGAGATGTAACGTTTATTAAGAAGTCTTTCGTTGGCGTCAGCTGCTTTTGACAAAACTCCCGGCCCCACTTCATAACTACTTCCGTCAATGTTCACTAAAACCGTATTTCGCTGAGTTGTGCCAAACGATTCCAGTCGCTTCAGCTCTGTAGGATTCACCTTTACAGCTCTTGATGGGAAGCAATGGTAATAACAGTGATCGCCTGTTATTTCAGATGCAACGCAGGTGGTTCCAAAGCCTACATCTATCGCTGCAACTTCCAGTTGTTTGTTCATAATCAATCACTCCGATCATTTGTCTTGATGTCAAACCTAGTGATACACAAAAATTGATGATGGTTTAGCAATTAGTGAGGGTATTTTTCATGTTTATTGTTAGCTGTTGAAAAATATCGTGCATGAATCGAATAAAATTGTATTGCGTATGAGGAAAATCGAGATGCTTGGGAAATATTGATAAACACCGTAATAAATCGGTTAAGAAATGACATTTGTAGAAACAATTGAAAAAAATTGCATAACATCGTTTCTATTTTGGTGGGATTGGGAATTGTATGGGAAGATTTGCGCGTTCTTGAAAGCAATTAGCCAGAAATCGAAAATCGTTACTCAAAAGAACGTCCATCAACCGACATACACATTTTGAGCGGTATTGTTAATCCTTATTTTCAATGACGCGCCTTAACGAAAGTAATCTAGTTCTGATCATCACTGCTAATCAACCACCATGAAACGACAGTTCGTTTCAGAATTTGGCATCACTGTCCCTACATATATCAATGGTGGTATCAAAATTCGACTAAAATTGAACCACCAAAACATTAGCACCTGCTAATGAATGAGATGTCTGACACCCCCCTCAATATATGTAGGGAATTTGAAAATGAGGATTTTATGAGTGTGGTGGACATATCTCCTACATATACATGGGGTGGTATCAAAAAGACGAAAAAGTGACTGGTGACAACGAAAATTCACACGAAAATTCAGCCTTTCGTCATATATTAGTGGTGGTGTACCACCCTCCGTATAGTAGTATTATAAAGGGGGAGCTAAAAAAAAGGCTCCCGCCAAGGGAGAGGTCGCTGGCGCATGGCAATTTAGAAAAGACCCTGCCCGAGAGTTAATCATTGACCGTGACACCCTAAGAATCGGAATCGACCCTGCCCGAGCATCAATCATCGACCGTGACACCCTAAGAATCAGAATCGACCCTGCCCGAGCATCTTTCATCGACCGTGACACCCTAAGAATCAGAATTGACCCTGCCCGAGCATCAATCAGCGACCGTGACATCCCATGAATATGATTCGACCCTGCCCGAGAGTGAATCAATGACCACTGGCTAACCGTAAAGAGTCTAACCAAGACATTGAAATGGAATCCTGAGCGGTACAGCCCTTCTTAAAAACAAAAAAATAAATATAAATATCCAAAAATCATCTCAAGCCGAACGGTACTACCCAAGATTGAGTCGTTGCCCGAGACGGTTCAATTTCTCGGGGTGACAATGAATATGAATTAATTACTAAACAATCTAGAAAATGGTGTTCAAGCCAATTGTCTTTGACGGATTCTCAACTCACGATGACCAGCGGATTCTCGGTTAAAAGACCGGCGCTGGTGCCGCGTCATGCCATCCCGTGTCAGTGCGAGACATGCGGGATTAATTCCCACGCCAGAGCGAGCGCCTGGGTACTGGTCATCCGCCGAGTCCCATCGCCCAGTTCCAAGGCAGGGAGCTGGTGGCAGGTAATAACGTCCAGTGTCGGTCAGAGATATTGAACTTGGATATTAGTTACCAGCGAGCCCCGGTCCGTGCATTCATCTCCAGCAGGTAATCGGGTGATAAACCGGCGCTGGTGCCGGGTCACATCATCCCGTGTCAGTGCAAGACATGGGAATCGTTACCTACGCCAGAGCGAGCGCCTGGGTACTGGTCATCCGCCGAGTCCCATCGCCCGGTTCCCAGCCGAGGAGCCGGTGCCGGGTCATAACATTCAGTGTCGGTCAGAGATATTGAGCTTGGATATTTGTTTCCAGCGAGGCCCTGGTGATAATCACGACCAGCAGGTTCTCGGGAGAAAGACCGGCGCTGGTGCCGGGTCATAACATTCAGTGTCGGTCAGAGATATTGAGCTTGGTATTAACAATCCGTCGTACCAAGTTGATTCAATAGGCTTGAGATTTGGTCGAGCTTTAAGTCATTCGTGTTGATTTTGATTAGTTTGAATAGCCCGACTGTTTTAGGCCCTAAGCTAATTGGCGCCGCACTGCCCGAGCAAAAGGTCCGTTCGTTCACCAAAGCCTATGAGTGTTCATCTCCCAGTGCCAGTGCGAGACATGGGAATTGATATCTGTGCGGGAACGAATACAAGGGGTTCTGGCCAGCCGCCGGGGTTCCAGCCGAGGAGCTGGTGTCTGGTCATAACATTCAGTGTCAGTCACAGACTTTGAACTTAGATATCTGATACCAGCGTCGCCTGGTGACCAGCAGGCACTCGGGTGAAAGACCGGCGCTGGTGCCGCGTCACATCATCCCGCGTCAGTGCGAGACATGGGGTATTAATACCCACGCCGGAGCGAGCTCCGGGGTAATGGCCAGTCGCCGGGTCCCAGCCGAGGAGCTGGTGCCGGGTTTACTGCATTCAGTGTCGAGCAATGACATTGAGTTTCAGTTTTTTTATCAGCGAGGCCCAGGTGATACTCGTGACCAGCAGGTTCTCGGGTGATAAACCGACGCTGGTGCCGCGTCACATCATCCCGTGTCAGTGCAAGACATGGGAATCGACATCTGCGCCGGAAGAAATTCTTGGGTGCTGGTCATCCGCCAGGGTCAACTGAAGACCGGCGCTGGTGCTGCGTCACATCATCCCGTGTCAGGCAATGACATTGAATTTCAGTTTTTGCTACTAGCATCGCCTGGTGACCAGCAGGTTCTCGGGTGAAAAACCGACGCTCTTGCCTGATCAGAATACCGACAGTCAGGCTAAAATGTTGGGGTTGTGCTTAAGATGGAAGTTTACTTACCGACCATTAATTTCTATTTGAGCTTACTGAATACATACTGACAATTCTTAAGCCACGGACACCATTGCTAGTCATTGCCTGATTAAAAAGCCTAAGAGTACATTCGGCCCAGAAATGTTCACCTCCCAGTGCCTGTCCAAGAGGTAGATAACGTCGAGGTCCTGATGACCAGCAGAAAACTGAGCGCTGGTGGCTGGCTCGCAACTGAAATGTCATTCAAAGATGTGGGAATCGAAATCTACGCCGGAGCGAACACCAGGGCGCTGGCCAGCCGAGGAGCTGGTGCCAGGTTTATTGTATTCAGTGTCAGGCAATGACATTGAGTTTGATAATTTTCATACCAGCGAGGCCCAGGTGATACTCGTGACCAGCAGGTTCTCGGGTGAAAGACCGACGCTGGTGCCGCGTCACATCATCCCGTGTCAGTGCAAGACATGGGAATCGACATCTGCGCCGGAAGAAATTCTTGGGTGCTGGTCATCCGCCGGTTCCCAGCCGAGGAGCTGGTGGAAAGTCATTAGTTCCAATGTCATTCAGAGAAATTGAGTTGAGCGACTGCACGAGCTCGAATCGTTGGTCACCAGCTGAATTCCACGAACGCTGGTCATGTCTAGTCCCCCTTCCCTGTCATAGCGAGACAAAGTGTTAGGCTGAACAAATTCAAATTCGTGGATACGACTTTCATGATTGAACCATTGTTCATACCAACGTAAACACCCGCAGACCTGCCCTATTCGGAAAGCAATTCTGAAATCTATTAGCGAAAATTCGTCCCTTATTTGAAAAAACGTCGATTTATTTCATGCAGTATCAACCAATACCCCATTTGGGAAGGAGACAGGGTTTATGCATGAACAGGCGGATGTCCTTGACGTTCAAACAGACGAACTTGATGTTCTTACTGAGGACATTGAGGCTGATGTTCAGGTTAAAAAAGACGATATCCATGCAGATTTAAAATTGGGTTTGATCACCAAGAACCTAAAACGTAATGCAATGGAACTGAAGGCGGTCTATGCCGAAGCCGGTGAACTTATAGCCGAAATGGAAGACTTGGCTGACAAGTATTACCGAAAACCTCAGCTCGAACAGAACCATGTAATTATCAAAGACAATTCTTACAACCGTAGAAGCACGTTCGCCAATACAGGCCATGTACTGATTGGGACTAAGTATTACACCAAAGACAGAGACGGTTGGGAGATGGTGATGTGTTTTGAACTTCGAATGCGTGACATGAGCCGCTTAAACAAAACAACAAAAAAGAAGGCGTATCACTTTGATCCCGATAAGAAGATTCCGAATTCAGAGAAATACTATGAAATTCCTAAGTTCGCGACGAAGTACGAGAACAAGTCAGAGAACAAGATTCCCTACAAAGTGCTGACCCACCCTTTTTCCAAATCACAATGTAAAAAATACATGAGGGATTGGGAATTAAAGCTGTTCCTAGCATTTAAGAAAATCATCAGTCCACCCACACGACGTTACCTCGGATTAAGGGAGCGCTATAAAACGCTTCGAGAGGAACGACGCGTATTACTCAGCATTTTCATTGCAGATAGAGGGCTCCCACTAAGCAGGGAATACAACCGAAAAATAGGCGAGCTAGAAAAGGTCATCGCTGACCATTACCCAGAACTCATCAATCTCTAAGGAGAATCACCATGGCTGAATTTAAGCAAATGCGACGCCACATCCCCGTTTCAATCGTGTGTCGAAGCGAGACAATGTACCGCTACTTAGGTCAAAAAGGCGGTCAATTGGTTGGCGCAACACAACGAATTGCGACGCTGTACGAGTCCACCGAAGACAACGATGAAAACCGTGATGCGGTAGTGTCTATCTTTGAAACCAACTTTGAACATTTGGAAGAAGGTCAAGGTGAGTTTGCAAGACAGGCTGATGCAGTGAAGCGTAAATACCGCAAACAAAATCGCAATGTACCTTTTCCTGAAATCGAAGTACCAGATAACCACAAAGTCGTCATCGATGTGACCCACCCTGTCTTCCAACGTGTGTTGCAGGTCATTCGAAAGTTCGACAACTCGATGGCGGTCATGGAAGTACTTTGGATGGTAGGCGATGTCGACGAAGAACGTTACAAGTACGCGAAAATCAAACTCGCTTCTACGATGTCGCGCTTCTCTAACGACGTGTTCCGTATTACCAACCAACTTCGCTCGCTAGACACTGGTCGCGGCACAACACACCAACGCGTTAATCAACAAATCAATCAAAAGTTGAAACCAGTAGAGGTTGTTGAAGAGGTCACCGATGAGCAGCCAGATAACGTGTCGGCTCCATTGAATGAAGCTGAAACTGAGCAAGAAGCAGAACCGGTGGATATTCATGCTGGTGGCGCTGAGATATTAGGCGAAGACGAAGACCCACTGAGTGCGGAAGAAATTCAAACCGTAATAACTCAAAAATCCGATGAGTCACTACAGGAATCAGCTTAATGCGAATGTTTGATGGCGTCAGATCAAAATTAACTCAAAGTGCAATTATCGTAAAAGAGAAATTGCGCTTGAAAACTGGTGAGCTGCATGAGGAGTTCGCCAGTGAAACTATTTTGAAGCAGCAGCAGGAGATCACACGCTTGCAGAAAGAAGTCGCAAGCATGATCAAATACCCGCCGACGCCAGATGGTGTCCCTGTCTTAACGAAGGGGGACATTTTATTCGCTTATAGAGGCATTATTAAGGAAACCTTCCTTGCCGTAGGCATGCTCGAAGGTACAGATAAAAACCTGACTCCATGCTTTATGAACACGTACATGCACGCGATCCGTTCTGTGATTTCATTTTTCCACCTACTGCCTGCTAGTGAGTACCATCATCACAATGAAGTTGGCGGCCTACTTCGTCATTCATTAGATGTTGCCTTAATGACCTTAAGAATGTCGAAGGGCTCTCGGCCTTTGGCTATCGGATTCCAAGATGAGGAGATGCTACGAGAACCGCGATGGCGCTTTGCCGCATGGTTAACAGGTTTGTTGCATGATGCAGGGAAAGTCATTTCTGACATGAGGGTTTCGGGGAAAGAGCTGGATACTACCTGGAACCCACAAATTGAAACCATTTACGAATTCAGTGAAAAATACGGTATTGACCGCTACACCGTTAGCTGGAATCCACGCCGTGCTAATCATTACCATGAGAAGCTGTCAGTGCTGTTATTAGACAGAGTTCTGAGTGACACAGCAAAGCGCTGGTTATATCAATCTAACGATAACCTTTCAGGACCAATCATTGACGCGCTGCAGAATTATGCCCGTAAGGAAGGGTATATCGAGAAACCATTGCGCCGTGCCGATGCGCTCAGTGCCGAACGAGATCGTAGAACCCAATTCCACAAACTCATCGGACAGCGTAAAGCCGGTAAGAGTCACGGCATTATCTCGGCCATCCGTGATTTACGAAAAAACCGTTGGAACAAAGTCAATGAAATCGGTGCTCGCATGTATGTCATTGATGGGGAGGTATATCTCGATTACCGAAATGGCGTGCAAGACATCATCAGCCACATGAACGCCAATTCTAGCAACTCGGGTCACCTAGCCAGAATTGAATCCAACATTGGTATTGTGGTTCAGGAGATGGAAGAGCTAGGTATTGTGGAGCCGATGCACGAAGAGTCAGACTTTGTGAGGCTCACATTTACAGCGAAGCAAGGGAAGATGCGACAAGTTGATATCGTTCGTATCAGTTATCCAGATTTGGTCTTCGAAGGTGAATTACGCCCACCTAACCTTAAAGACTGTTACATCGAATTTTCTAGCATGGGCGAACGCTTAACAATCGACGCCAAAGGCAGCTTGGATTATACCGAGCCAAAAGATAACCCATTTCAGACCCTTTATAACTTGGACCCAGAGCAAGGCTCCCAAGTGAATCGTAATAAGGCTCGTTCGTTGAATTTGCCGGGGCTACCAAAACCACCTGAAGAACTCATGCAAGCTGCTGAAAATCAATCACCGACAACGACCCCGCAGCAGATCAATGCACCAGCACCGGCCAACACGAGCAACGATGGGAAGCCAGCAACAGCGACACCTGCTCAAAACAACGTACCTGCGCAGAAACCAGCACCCAAACCACAAGCAACGAAAAAGCCAGCAACGAAAAAAGCAGCGACTAAGACGAACACCACAAAGGCAAACTCACCGTCAAAGACAAGGGGGCCAACAATCGTGTTCGAAAATGAAACAAATCAGTCGGTGGAAGAAAACAATGCGGCACCTAGTGTATGGGATGGCATGAACATCAACGCAGCTGACGACAAACCGGTTCAGGCACCGTCGTCCAAACCTCTAGCCACCGCAGCTAAAGGGCGTAAGTCCCAAACACAGAAAGCACCGCAAAGAGCTTCCGCTTTAAAAAATGTGTCTGATAAAGACCTAAGAACCTTGTGTTATGTGATGGCATGGGCGCTATCCAATGGTAGGACCGATGGTGATTCCATTGTCAGCTACAGCTCAAGAAATGCGATCTACGCGCACAAAACGTGGGTTCTTTGTCTTGTAGAGATGACCAACATGGAAATAAATACAACGGCCTTTTTTGACCGCTTCGGAGATGACATAGAGCCAGGGAAAGTATTGGGCATTGACGCGACAGAGCACATCAAGTTGGACAGCAGTTGCGTCAAAGCCTTCGCAGAGCTGTTCGGTGTGGGCGAAAAGCTGTTCTTAGATCAAATTAAAAATTTCAATGACTATGGTAGGCCGGAGCGTATGGATAACCTCGATTTCTTTGCAGGAAAGCTCACCATTAACAGCGAGCAAGAGAAGTTAATTTTAGATTCAAACCTCGCCAAAGAATTGAACTTAATTGCTAATGGAGTCGCTTCTGATGTTTAAGTCAAAGACAAAACCCCTGTATGACGATATTCAAGACTACTTCCGTGAAGTGTTTGAGATACAACAAGCTCGCGCATGGCTGGCTTCGGGTGCTTTTTTCAGTGTCGCTGGTGGATATCAAGCATTGTACAACCTATTCACTGAGACACCGGCTCCCGATACGGTGATGCTGACAGGGCTAGGTATGGCCACCAGCTTTGTCATGGCCGCAAAACGATCTTCTGAAGCATGGCCAATTCTAAAGATGCAAGCTCGATTGTGTTCAAACAAACTGGATATAGAGTCTTTGGAAGACACTCGAAAGAAGGCAGAAAAATACAAAGACCGCATGTACTTAGGGACCGGCTTTAATTGGGGGCCTGAGCACGCCATCAATATGTATAAAATCAACGCCCTCCCTTCTGCACGCCGCGACCAAAAAGTGCCTTTATATTTAAGGAAGTTTATCCCCTATAACCCTGATCTGAACGAAGCATTAGGTGGGGAGCCATTCCTCATGGCCTTGGGCAACGAGAAAGCTGTGACTGTGCATTATGATGTAGGCCGCGCACACACAATCATCTACGGCGTTCCGGGCTCTGGCAAAACAACGTTGTTAAAGTTAATCGCATTAAACAAACTGTGGTCAAAGCGAAAATGCTTGCTCATCATCATCGACCCAAAAAATACGCCGGAAATGCGAAATGGGTTGAAAGCAGAGATGGTTCGTCAGGGTAAAGGGGACCAGTTCTACTATTTTGCCCCCGCACGGCCATCAGAGTCTGTCGTTGTTGATTGCCTAGCCAACTATAACCGAACATCGGAACTGGCAACCCGTGTCGTTGAATGTATTCCAACGGGCGGCTCTTCTGGGGAAGTATTTAAACAATTCTGTTGGGAACGTGTAAACCAAATTACTCAGGCAGCGGAATACATCGGTGAACGACTCACACTTCGTACCCTTCATTACTACCTGCGTGAAGGTCTAGTTCGTCTGGTAGAGAAAACGTGTGAAACGTACTTCAGTCAAGAAATAGGTGTGGACTGGAAAGCCCAAATGAACGGTCGCATCAAGGCCATGGGCTCGCAAGACTGGCTTGAAAATATGATCATGTATTATTCCGATGTCATGGCCAAAGACAAACCTTGCTCTCAACTTTCTGGGATCATTGACGCCTTCCATAAAAAGTCATCTGAAGTGAGCACCAAAACTGGCTCATTGAATGCAATTCTGGAACAACTTTGTTCGGCGCCTCTAGATACTTTGTTGTCCCCTGATTTAAATAATTTGTCGGACAACCAACCGAACGTCGTTAATTTACGCGAGTTATCAAACACAGGTGGAGTGCTGTACTGCGCCACAGACGGTTTAACAGACCCAGTGATTTCAGGCACCTTATCGAAGCTTGTGTCGGCAGCTGCAGCGGCATCGTCAGCTGAACGTTATAACTTTGGTACAGGAGAAGAGCCAGAGGTTTGCTTTATGGTTGATGAAGCCCATAACGCGCTTAATGATCCAATCCTGAATTTACTCGCCGTCGGTCGTCAATCCAAATACGAACTGTACTTAAGTACCCAGTCCATGCCCGACATCGTAGAAAAAACCTCGCAAGCGACCGCCGATAGGATAACCGAGCTGTGTGCCAATACCATCGCCATGCGATGTGAAGGCAAAGTAACTCGTGAATATGTATCAGAAAAGATGGGGGCTGCCGATCTAAGAAAGCATCAAAAGATGATTTCAAACAGCGCCTCAACACAAGATTCCGTCTCTTCATTCAATTCAGGTTCTGGTGTACGTGAGTCATCAGAAGAGCGCAGTTTATTTCCACCGTTCATGGTATCGGCCTTACCCAATTTACAAGCTATATGCAGCTTCTCAAATGGAAATAAAACCCTACTCCGCCTGCCTGTAGAGCCACGTTAAGGAAATATTATGAAAGTATCGACCAAATTCAAAAAAATTACTGCCAGCGTTTATCTGAATCGAACGATCGATAAAGAGTTGAGCGAGCGATTGAATTATCAAGCGTTTATTTGGCCGTCTCTTGGTGAGGTTCAAATGCGAGTAGTGAGGTTATTCGGTGACGTTGTGCCAGCTTCTTTCAATGAAGGAGAAGAAGAACTCTTACTTGACGTGGTATTGCGAGAGATGGCCGATACATGGGATGAGCATTATGAAACACACGGCAAGGAAGTCGCCTTCAAGCACATCTTTTTGAAAGTGTTTGACCGAACCTCAGAACTGTTCAAAGTCATGGTCACATCAGAAGACACAAAGGCAGGCTGCGACCTAATCTGGGACCCGATTCGCTGTTCATTTTCAGACTTTGCTACGTCCAGCCGCGTATGTTGCATGGAAGTCATTGACAGAAAACTAACCTCAGAGAGCGAGAAACATTGTCGCCAACTGAGCCTGTTACTGCTCCCTCAACTCTTCGGTCGTCCTGAACTCAATACAATGGGTATCGCACCCTACGCCTTCGAAGATCCTCGCTCGGTGAATTTGTTAGACCTGTTACTCAAACCTGAAAAGATATTGGAGGCTGCTCATGGCGCATGATACCCAATCTTTTATCGACGAAGGTAACAAAGCCCTACTCGGTGATGGTGTCTCGATACTAAACCCGTGGGTAAGACTGGGGTTTATGATCTGGTTCTTTTCTTTGTTGTATTGCTGGTTTGGTATGTCAGCGGAGCAATTTAGAGCCGACGTCATCGATGAGGTGTCCATTGTTCAGTCGACAATGACCGAAGAGCAATCAGAAATAGTGTTCGACCGTGTAAACGGTCAATACCAGACGACGATGGTCGATACGGGCATCTCCAATGTCATTGATAGATTTTATATCAAACCTGAAAAAACAAATGGGTCCGGGGTCTTTATTGCAGGCATATCAGAGCGGCTGGTGGATAACACAAAGATGTGGTGGTATCGCAGCATACTTCGACTGAACGTACTCATGGAATGGCTTCTTTTAGGCGGGGTGCTTATCTTCGCGTTCATGAGTGATTCTTACTACGAATATCGTAAGCGAATCTACGCCTTTACACAGCACAACGTGAAAATAGCGGCACTGGCCTTTCGCATGATATTCATCATTCTCTTTTCACTATGGGTCTTCCTTGTTGTCCCCATCATTGATGGCGGATTCTGGCGATATTTACCCCTATTTTTCATTGGTTTATGCATCCTATTAACCACCACGATCATGCGTGAATTCCAACGCTTTTAAACAGACATAGGTAATCAATAACATGCGGATATTTAAAAAGAAGAATCAAGAACCAAAGTCATTGAGAGAAAACCTCAAAGAGTTTACGCAGCGATACCGGTCTATTCACAACCTAAATCGGATTAAGGTTGGTTTCATTGTCTTTGGTGTACTGTTTGCCGTTGGTCAAACCATATATAGAAGCCATTACTTCAATATGCCAGTGCCACATATCGCCTTAATCCAATTAGAGGGAGCGGTAGAAAGAGGCAGCCCTACCGCTGACGGCACCATACTTTCAGAAAGCATCAGGAAAGCAATGAAAGACCCTCTCGCGCACGCGATTTTAATCGAAGCCAATTCACCTGGTGGGAGTCCCGTGCAGGCAGAGATTTTACATCGCACCTTAATGTCCATGAGAGAAACTACCAATAAGCCGGTCTATTTTTCGATAGGAGAAATGTGTGCTTCTGCGTGTTTATACATCAGCTCTTCCGCTGACAAGGTGTATGCACATAGAAATTCATTGATTGGCAGTGTCGGGGTACGAATGGATACATGGGGGTTCGACAAACTCATTGAACAAGTTCAAGTTCAAAGACGAACGTACACGGCGGGTAGAAACAAAGCGCTTTTGGACCCATTTTTACCTGAAAACCCAGAAGCAACAAAGCACATTGAGACGCATGTCCTCCAGCCGCTGTTCGAAGAATTTAAAGATGCCTTGATTGAAGGTAGAGGCGAGAAATTGATGACGGATAACCCGGACATCTTTACCGGTTACATCTGGACCGGGGCTGAAGCTGTCGATATAGGCTTTGCAGACGAAGTGAAAACGCATTTCGAGATCCGTGAAGGACTAAGAGATGAATACCAAGTCACGGACATACAGAACTACACCAAAGCTAAATTCAGCATGATGAAGATTCTGAGCTCGGACTTTTGGGCAGAAGTTCTGGTTAAAACCGCCATCAAGCTGCGTGCAGATACCGAGCTGGAATTGAAATAGACGTCATGCTGGTTAAGAGCTGGCACTTGTCAGGGAAAGTGACATCAGGATTGCTTCTGTGATGTCACTCTCCCTGAATATCAAGTGAAATGGATGACATGATTGCGAAGAGCGTGCTTTCAATGTCGTTCAAAGACAATATTCACGCAGGTGGTGGAGTGATGGCAAAGGAGCCTACCCCTGTATGCGATAACATAAAATGTTATTGTTGAATAATATTTGAGCAGGGTAACTGAAGTATCTTCATATACTGGATGCGTTTCAGTTCGTGGAGTACCAACAAGCACGTAATCGAAGGGTGTGATGTATGTTGTGTTTCTTTTATTCGCAATGGCAAATGCTACAAAGATTGATCTTGTGCCAATAAATGTGACCGGATTCAAACAACGAATGATTTGAGTCAATGAAATTATCAACTTGGCTAGAGCAATTGCATAAGCCATTGATATTTCTATAAACAAAAGCATTCACTCATTAGATAGCTGTAAGCCCTTTCATTACACGGGATTATGCACATGATCCGGTAAGACGTTTATTAAAGATGCCTATTTGCCAATAGCAGATCCCTTAATTACTATATTCAAAACTATGAGAAAATTATCACTCCAATCTTATTGCAGTTAGGTGGCTTATGAGTAACAAAAAACAGGGACGTGACAACAAAGCAAGCACTGATGAACTCAATTTGACGCATCTGCTTCCTACACCTAACGGTAATGATGTTCGCGACGAAGTAAATGCGATTTTCCACAAAATGTCATGTTCTGAGCATGAAACCAATAAATTTGACGCTGAATGCTGCAAGAAGGTAGCGGATAAATTGACGCACCTCTATGCGTCAAGAGGGATCATTAGCGGTGACTTAACTGAGCATCATAAGCAAATCGTGGATTTTTCTCCTGAAGTGGAGCTGCAGCGCTATTTAGAAGGCCAAGCAGAAGATGAGCTTTTATGTAGCGCTCAGTGCCAATCATCAAACCACCAGCCGAATGCCTCACCGCCTGAGTACCCAATTGACACACTCAATGATCGGATTCTTGCGATTGTTGCAGAAGGTAAATACCTAGAAAGTCGCATGAAAGAACTCGGCGCAAAGGGTGGTGGTATTAGTACGATGAAGCGTTCGATTAAATACAAGTTACCCGATTGGGTTCTTAAGCATTGTGATGTGATTAGCGAGATCCACTTCAAGGCACTCCATAGACTGGATTACAATGTCAGTCGACAAGAGACAGAATCTTTCTTGGAAGCGTGTTCGCAGTTAAGAGCAGGGTTCTTTTGCGTAGACGATAACCGAGATGAGCAATAACCATGATCTGATGAGACTGTTCATCGTCAGCGCATGTAAATACCCATCCCCTATCTTCGTTAATCTAAGAGCGCGTTAACTCACTCAGGTCGTATTCAAAGTTCAGAGCCGAGTGGTGTAGGACACTGGCCGTTGTCTCTGCGCGAAGACTGGCCACAAATAAAGTTACGTTGTGTGCAACTTCTGCTTTATTCTCGACATTATAAGACCGTGATGTTCTCTTCCGCTTCGACGTCCTTACTCCAAATTCATCAGATGTAAACTCAGTCCAAGATACGTCGAATACTGGGTATGGCTTTCCTCTACTGACTCGTTGTGTTTCTCTCACTGACACTTGGCACCCATACTTAAGCTTCTTTACCCATCGTGGGTACGCGAGAATTAATGCAGCTCGCATGTCGCCATAAATATACGCGAGTTGCGCTTTAACGTATGTTTCTGCACTGCTTTAGGGGATTGATAACGAGAGGTAGAGAAATACTCACTGTCAGTGGCCTTTTCAGACCAAACAGTCGGGATCTGAATAAAGTAAGATCCCGCCCGTTTACTGCATGGAAATACATAGCTATTCATGGGTTGAAATTGTCCATCCTTGGTCAAATAACAGTCGTAATATGGAGAAATGGATGTTCTTCTATCTAGTTGTATAAGTTTTCGATCTGTTGCACATCAAAGAAGATGCTTTGATACTTTTTCCATTTTGAGTCGACGTGCTCTTGCCACGGAAAGCGGCCATTTGGGTCGGGTAAAACCAGTTGAAACATCGGAATTTGCTTGTCGGTCATGTCCAGCGTGGTTTCAGCAACGGTGAACGTACCATCATGCATATGCTCTTGAGATACTTTAACCAATGCAACCGGCACATTGAATACCTCTTCAACATAAGTGATAGGTTCATCTAACTCAATCACGCGTTCTTTGATGTGTTGAGCAAAATGGTTTCCGAAGAAGTGCATTTGTTCTGGACTTAAGCCGGTAATGGCGATCTCGAATGCGTTATCTGTACTGACCGACACGCCAACGGAGTACACATACTCTTCACCCTTTGGGCTTGCCGTCATAATGAACGTTGCCTCACCGTCTTTTAATGATGCTACAACTGAATCCATAACATTTAAACGTTCCATAATCATCTCTCTCATTGTGGGGATGGGAGTATTATGTAAGTCCGTTTCTTCGTATCCCCCCGATAGTTGAATCGTCCGATAGTTCAAAAGTGTTCAGTGGGTAAACGGGGGGTAAAATAGAAACCCGTTCAAGTCAAAAAGCCATGAAACATGACTCATTAGATTTCACCGTTGCACAATTTACTTGAATGAAGATTCCAAATGAAAATGTAATAAAGTCTCCATTATGAGAATCAATCCAAAACATACCAAATTTTGTTGAAGAATTCAGGGGATCTTGGTAAACAGATATTAATGCAATTGAGTGCATTTTCATTTGCCACTTAGCAAGGCGTTAATAATTGATAGAATGGTTTTGTTTCGAGTTAACGGAAACTTTAATGGTTTAGTATATTGTTACCTTTATTCAAAATTTTATACTAAGTCTTAAAATTCTTTCCGTTAATTGACATATTGTACCACACTCATCTGCATACTGTTTTACATGGACGGACACTGTACGACAGTAGCAACAAGTCCAAAAACTAAAAAATGCTATAATTTGATAACAAAAATAATAATAAGAGCACTCACATTTTTATAGCGAATGTGGTTGTTTTAAAGCCTTGTTTTACCGAAGGTTTTAAGAAAAGAAAAAACTAACTACGTCAAACGTTGCAAACAGTAGATATATCAAAAGTAAAGGAGTGTACGTCTACGCATTTCCTAAACATTTATAGCCATTCGAAAGTTTGGTTTAACTAAAGATAAGAATACTAAGTTAATATTATGCAACTACATCATACGCACGAGTTAAACACCACATCGAATCCATTTGAAACATTTGATGAAAACATCATTATGTTTTTGGAACATTATCAGATCCTCGATTTCAGTTTTGAGTCGTTGAAATCCTTTTTGAAAGCAGAGTATTGTGCGGCAAAGAAAACCGCTTCTTTAAACTTAACGTACCAAGAATGGGCGTCAAAGAACGACGAATATGTGTCGACCGTTTCTTCTTACTTCATTTATAAAAATTGGTTAATGAAATACGCGCCAACGGAATCTAACCAATTGGTCACGCTGCATTGACTGAACGCGTAAAAGCCCAAACATCTCACCGATATTTGGGCTTTTTCTTTGCCTGTCCCTACCCGATTTCATGTCATATACATGGTTTCTTTCTAACCCTCCGGTGATTCCATATTAAAACAGACCTTTCTTTGTTTTCTTGAAATGACATCGATCTGCTGAATGACGACGCTGGCCGGAAGCGCAGGTTTTCCCCCTACATACTCAAGATGCTGTAACTTCAAAAGCAATTGAATTAAAAATGCCTTGCATAACAGTTCAGATATCTCTTCGACACACACCGTTAAGTGGTCCAAAGGGCTCGATTTATCGAGGTGATCAAAGTATTCATTTTCGATGAACGACAGGGTGACAGCCCCAGAACCCACACAAGGTTCATATAACGATATTGCCCCACTATCTTCATTCATACCTGCGCGATTCAAGCCAGCTAAGAGCTTTGCCAGCGCGATTGGTGTTGGGAAAAAATCGTTGGTGTGCGCCAAGCTGGAGTATTTGGATAACAAATCCCCAAGAACATCCGTCTCGCCTTCTTCTATGGCCAACTTGCATATCAAGTGCGTCATCAGCTGACAATCCTTCTGGATATCAGGGACGGACAACTGTTCAATAACCGTCTCGCTCGGTGGGTACATCTCGGTATGTAAGAAACACCAATAGTCGATGAACATATCGAGAAATGAATGGGTCCCAAATTGATACCGCATACTTTCAATGACATTATTCAATTGGTTCTTCAGATCCTTACTCATGCGGTTCTCTCCCAATATTTCATCGTATTTGGGTCAACGCACAGCGCCATGTCTAGCCACTCTCCAAGCGCATCATCGCAATAAAAACGAAAACTGAATGCACAAGACTGCTGCTCTAAGTTGCCACGAATGTCGGTAAACCCTTCACTCGACACCGACACCTTGAGGTGTCTGGAATCTTCAGAGAAACTAAGTTGGTACTTATCCATATACGCTAACAGTGCAAACGGATCATCGAACTGGCCATGTATCGCGAAGAACCTCCCTTGTGTCTCGACTAACTGTTGAGTCATTCGCTTCACAGCTTCAAGGTTATCGATAGGGATGACACGACCGTTGTCCAACGACACGTTGTGATTGATGACAAACCGAGGTGGCTTGCCATCGATGCTCATGTAAATTGCACGACTTCGGTAGCTCTGTTTCGACAATGAGGTACGCAAGACCCCATGACTAATGCTGCTAAACAAAATAATGCTCATAAATCACCTCGGCTTTATTCGGGCTCATACCCGTATTCGTCGAGACACAGACCACCAGCGTCATTGAGCCTCACTGAAACACCTTGAATGCCAGTGTTGTAAACAATGGATTCCTCTGTACTCCCGTTCGCCAGTGACTGGTCGATGAATTCCTTAAGCTCACCGAGCGTTAATAGATCTTGGGTCTGTGGAGTCGCGTCGACATCTTGCATTTGAATTGTGTCTGTCATGGTCATCACCTTAGTGTTGGTTGTGATACTGGATGTGGAATGAAACGAATTGGCAGTGAACAAGCGGTTAAACGTACCCGCAGTTACCAATCGAAAGTCTCAAACAAAGGGATTTGATTGGCGTCTCGGTCGAATTCAATTAAGCCGATGTGGTTGAACGTTGCCCAAGCCATGATTTGATTAAATGTGTCACTCATACCATCCATCGTATTGAGGGTTAGACCTTCACTGCTCATTGAGTCATCGGGGTCAGCGGCTTGCAGCTTAATAAAGTAGCCATACTCTCGCTCTAGAACGTGTGTGTGGGTGTTACTGTGTTGTTGAACCAAAACGCTCAAGCGTTCGGAGTCATCTTTCGTAAGATGGCTAGTCGATAATGCCAGTGAGAGATAGAGTTCCATGCTGCTTGTTTCAGCGAACTTTTGGATATCGGTTTGGATAGAGTTAATCATCGTCAATCTCCAAGTGATGTGGGTACATAAGGTATGGCCCATCATAGGGAGAGCTGAATGCCACTCCCCCCGAACTGGCTGGCAGGGCAATCATGACAATGGATAGTGAATGAAACGGGGGAGAGATAATTAACGAAGTTGATTTAATGGCAATACGAATGAATAAGGCTATTTATGGTGCCAACTGTTTCCCCACATAATTTCTGCTCGGTTCATTTCTCCCCCCGTTTCCGCCTGGTGCTGATTTGCTCCCCCCAATTTGCTCGCGTAGTTTGATAGGACATCCACAAAAAAAGGAACTCATTATGGGAATCGCAATCTTTACTCGTCAGCAAGTGGAAGAACTTGTCCAATTCTGTAAGAAGCACAATAAAACCCAGTTTTTCCTTGCCAAAGACCAAGGCTTGTACATTGGTCAAACCGTTGGCAGTCAAAAAAACAATGACTTTGAGAACAACATTCAATATGCCAACGGGTGTGATCCTAAGTTGGATGATGATGAGTGGTGGGATAATTCAAGGGACATCGCAGGTGGCGACGATTTTGGCGAACACCTCCCTTTAGGCACGATTGAGAAGACCTTAGCTGACAACTCTTGGAAGAATCTTAAAGTGAAAATCACTGAAACCGAACTGACGTTCATCGTCTAGTAAAGAGTGGCAGTGTTGAAGTATTTTGACATACGGCGTTGTGAGCACAGCGATTGATTTATTTATAGTGGGGTCGCACTACCCGCACATGCGTTCCCACTATAAATATCGCTTTTTCACGATCGATTAGAACTCAGGGCTGCGTTCAGGATTTGCAATGTGACCCCTACCTCTTGCCTCCCGCAAAACCGCCTACGGCCATAGCCAGTTGACAGTACGGCTTTAAGAATGAGTACACCACACTGAGTAGTGCAGATACTGAACTATGACCCTCACCTCCCCCCTAAAATCGCACAAGCCATTATCCAATCCCCAGCGAACAAAGAAATGGGGGGATAGCTCACTATGGCGAGCTAAATTATTCATTCAGCAGCTGACTGTGCTCAATATCAGCCGAATAATAATGTCCAACTAGGAGGTCAACCATGGGAACCCTAATGAACAACAACCAGATAACAAAAAGTATGGGTAAAGCCTTTGGGTTATTAAAGGGAGAAGTGGTACTTGATTCATTTGCGGGAGGCGGAGGTGCCAGTACCGGTATCGAACAAGCGTTAGAGTGCTCAGTCGACATCGCGATTAATCACAATTTGGACGCGATCAACATGCACAAAATGAACCATCCCAACGCGCAGCATTACTGTGAAAACATCTGGGATGTTGACCCTGAAGAAGCCTTACTTCGCAGTGGAGGTGATTCTATCGGATTGGCTTGGTGGTCACCCGATTGCACCCATTTCTCGATTGCGAAAGGAGGTACGCCCGTCAAGCAAGCAATACGTGGGTTAGCTTGGGTTGTCATCAAGTGGGCGCTACGGGTCCCAATTCGCGTTAATTTTCTTGAGAACGTTAAAGAATTCAGCACTTGGGGTCCCTTATTACAAGATGAGCACGGCGACTGGCGACCAGATCCTGATCGTAAGGGAGAGACATTCAGAGATTTCACCAAAGCGCTGACGGTAGGGTTATCCCCTCGTGACCCGTCGTGGAAAGAATGCGTACTTGCTTGTGGGATTCAATACGACATTAAGCAGAAGCTCAAACTGTTCAAAGGGCTCCAGTACGATGTTGATTTCCGTGAACTAGTGGCAAGTGACTACGGCGTACCAACGATTAGAAAGCGTTTGTTTATGGTCATGAGAAATGACGGACAACCGATTGAATGGCCAGAAGTCAGTCACGGTGATCCAGCAATCAATAATCAATTAGCCCCACAAAAGGTTGCTGCCGACGTGATTGATTGGACTATCCCTGTAAAATCCATATTCAATCGTAAAAAGCCATTGGTAGAGAAAACCATGGCTCGTATCGCCAAGGGGTTACAAAAATTCGTTTTTGATTCTGATGCGCCTTATATCGTCGAGCACAAAAACCAACGACCATTCATTACCGAACACGCCAATGCGAGCAGTCAACGAAATATGCCAATCGATGAGCCGTTAAGAACCATTTGCGCTCAGGTGAAAGGGGGGCATTTTGCTGTTGTGTCAGCAGATTTAGAGCAAGCATTCCCCAATGAGCAAAATAATGACTCGCCATCGGTCAAGGACAACAACCAAGAGTTGTTAGCGTTCATGGCCAAACATTTTTCAGGATGTTCTGGTGCCGATATCAATGATCCGTTAGCGACGATCACAGGCGTCGACCACAACGCATTAGTGACAGCGAACGTCGAAAAATCGATTATTCCCACCTATGAAGAATGGATTCAATCTACTGAAAGATGGGGAGGGACACGCGCTGAATATGAACGCCTGTTTGGTCAAGACGTGGAAACAGTTACTACCAGTCACGTTATTAAGATGAGAGGCACCAATCTTGGGCATACAGTGAGTGAACCGGCTCATACAGTGAGCGCTGGTGGCAATCACTTAGGGATCGTCAACAGCTTTCTCATTAAGTATTTTGGTTCTAATTTCGGCACTGACATCACTACGCCAGTTCACACGTTAACCACCAAAGAGCGCTTTGGGCTCGTTGTCGTGCGGGGCGAAGTGATGGTTAAGATGCACGGTGCTATCTATCGAGTGATCGATATCGGTATGAGAATGCTAGAGCCCCATGAACTCTTCTTGGCTCAAGGCTTTCCAAAAGACTATCAATTTCAATTTGACCAAAATGGAAAGAAAATCAGCAAAGCCAAACAGGTCGCACGCTGTGGTAATTCTGTTTGTCCTCCCGTGGCAAAAGCATTGGTTTCGGCCAATATCAAGCACATACCGATGAACTACGCTTTACCAATAGCCGCTTAATACCGTCGTCTCCAGTACCCATGAACTAGCGGCCTAGTTGGTCGCTAGTCACCGAAAGCCAAAACAATGTAACACCATCACGGACATACGGAGTTCACATGGCAACACAGCTTCAATGCGAAATCAAAATCTCGACAAGCTTAATGGCCGTTTCAGTGGTATCTGTCCACTACGATAACAATCAATTTCTCGGACTCATCGATCAAGACGGAGATATTTTGGGTATGCCATTCAACAGCCGACCTTACAAGCCAGTCAATCCATACAGTGAATCACATAGCAAACCACATATCGGTGAGCCCTACATCGGTTACGCCGCCAAGCAACGTTACGATGGCACCTACGATATCCTATCCGAGCCCAAACCCGTTTCAAGATCCTGGGAGGACATCGAGGATGCACAAGTCACCGAACTTTACTGCAAATAAAGGCAGGAATCTCTGCGGCTAATTGAAATTTCACCGAGCCCTTCTTGTTATAAATGGATATCGTCAGAAATTGGAGACATCACAATGCTAAAGAAAATTACGAGCTTTACCCTAAAATCAGTGCTCGCGTTCTCTGTAACGATAACCCTCGTATCATTCGGTCAATTAGGTCAACTCATGGCGAGTAAAACCCACCTTGAAATGTCAGTCATTGAAAATTGGATCACCTCTCACCCAGCTGATATCGTGCTGGTGGCCGAGTATCGAGAGAATTGCTTAAATCATGGCAAACAGGTTACCAGAGATAACCTCGAACAATCCTTAGCAGCGGCCAAACTAGAAGATTTCCTTGTCACCAAAGAGCGCTGTGCGAAATCGATGGGTTTAGAAGAGCTGCATAACAACATTGAAGTCGCCGTCCAACAAATCGAGTCGTATGCTTGGCCATTGTCATTGCTGGACGACTCACTAACGAACTAGCGATAAGGAACTTGCCATGTTACATACACAAACAAGCCCAACTGCGGCACAACTAAAACATATCATTGCAAAAGCCGAACAAGACAAAGCGTATCGATTAAAAACGGCAGCGTTTAAAGAGTGGCAGCACAAACTCCACCCAAATGACCAACTCCCCCGAGGTGCCTTCTTTAAGAACAAACGTGCGGGAAAGCCCATCGTTATCATGGACGAATTTCATAGGTACTTTGAAAGACCAGCACATCCATTCCCGTATGACCCAACAGCCGCTCTCAGTACCACAAACCAAACACAGAACGCTTAAACCTAAGCCACATTGGGAACACGAGCGCGAATACTATTCAGATGATAGAGGAAAGGTATGACAACTTCACTTGAAGCAATGCAAAGAAACGGTGTTGTCATGGAAAGACAGTGAGGGAACGTAATCAAGCGGAAATAGCAGGTCAAAATATGCACAGTTTATGCAATTGGATTTCTTACACACCGAATTGGTGTGGGAGAGTAATAAAGTCTCATACCAAGTAATAAAGAATCATACTGAGTATTAAAGTATCATACTAAAACGGCAGCGATCTCATCGGTACGCTGCCACAATCGGTACGCTGCCATTTCTAAATCGAAAATGCCCCGAAATCATCTAAAGCAAAAGCTCATACGCATTCTGTTAATATGAATTTGCCCTACGAAAAATTATCCGAAGGGAGGTGCAACAAGCGGAACAGTAAAATGAGACTGCATTTAGCGATTAAACTCTCATTAACTGTCGGTAAGTCAATGATTTAAAATTGAAAGAAGCAGAGCGAAAATACACAATGGTGAGAATAAAAATGGTTTTTCACCGTCTAACTATCGTTATGCTCTATGAGGGAACTAAATGAGAATACTTGGCATAATTGCCCTAGCAATCGTGGTCTTTGTTTCAGTTGTGCTCTTTGTCTCAGTTGTTCTTAATCATGAACTGGTGTTATCTGTGCAGAAAGCTGGGACAGTGGATGGTTGGTTAGGTTTTTCTGGTGGTCTCTTTGGTGGATACTTGGCGTTCCTTTCAGCTTACTATATTTACCACAAACAACGCCACGACATAGTCAGACCCATTTTGGTTGTCGAACCTGCTAATAAACCTTGTGGGAACATGCTTCACGTTATACATCGGGATGTTGGAGCTGATGGCTTACCACTAAAACACACTAAGCAGATCCCAATATGCATTAGGAATATTGGCATAGGAGCCGCGTTAGATATTGAATGTGAAAGTACAAGCCAGTACAAGCTGTACTATTCCTCATCTGATGGCTATGGGTGTGAAACTCATGAATCGCTTGTACTCATTGGAATTGCTGATAACCAAGTTGAAGTTCGAGATCTACTAATTCAACTTCCTTCTCTTGAAGAACATGCTGCACGAACTGTTGAGTTTACGTTAGCTTATAAAGGGGTTTATGGACAGAAGTATACAGTCATTGCACAGGTGTTAATTGAAAGCACTGACCGAAAAACTAGTGAGTCTTGGGTTAAGACGATAAAACGAACATAACAAATAAATGTTCAAGAGGAGCTTCCAACGCTTAGCACTCTCAGTTCAAGGTTAGGGTCATGTTTACAACGTAATAGTTTAGGTTTGGTGGTAGCATTCTCACTATTATGCGGCTAAGTAATTCAGGGGAATATCGCATGGAAATGCAGACTGTAGGAAAAGGAGCTATCAGCGTAATTAGCTGTCTAAAAGACGCGTACAACAAGTCCAAAAAACGAAAAATTGACACTTTCATGAAATGTGTAGATGTACGATACGAGTTAATGACTCTTGGTGAGAGAGATACGTTGATCACTTATTTGGACAGTAGTGAAGGGCAGGATCTTCTCTCTGATTATGTAAATAATGCGCTTAATACTAGTAGCCAAACTGTCATAATGGCTTATGCGTTATTGTATTGCAACGATGCTGACTTCTCTTTTACAGCTTCAGAAAAACACTCTATCGTATCGGCCCTTCAGGGTATCAGTGATGAACTAGTTTTATTGTTCGTTGAACTTTCCAAGTTAGACCCTACCCATGAAAATGATGCGTTTAAAAGAGTCTTAGTGACTAACCAAATTGGTTGGCAGATCCAGCATGGTGGGAATCTTTATGTCGATATCGCAGAGTTAATTAGACGAGGACTTCTGTTGTTAGATCCGAAGCCTGCCACGTTTGAAAGCAGTGAGTGGAACATAGCTTTCGGACTATCACCTCTAGCATTACAGTGCGTAAAATTACTTGAAAAAAGTGCTGAGTTGCTAAAAATCACAAACGTTTAAGGTACTTTTACTAATTCATTCTTTGTTAATTTAGTAAAGTCACTGACTCACTTTTGTCCAGAAATGAGTCGAACCTAGTATGATACTTTAATACTCATTTGTAGCTCGATTCATGCTAGGTGTAGCAGTTAGTATGAATCTTTATTTTGCATCATGACTA
This sequence comes from Vibrio sp. 10N.286.52.C3, assembly GCF_041468865.1. Classification (NCBI taxonomy): domain Bacteria; kingdom Pseudomonadati; phylum Pseudomonadota; class Gammaproteobacteria; order Vibrionales; family Vibrionaceae; genus Vibrio; species Vibrio sp. 10N.286.52.C3. Next base: position 34,040 of record NZ_JBFRJM010000071.1, read on the forward strand.
AATTCATACGGTAGAATCTGGGCTATTCACTGATTTAGTATGAGACTTTATTACTCTCCTACAATTGGTTAAAAAATACACGGGGGTTATACCCCCAAATCCTCTGAATGACAATCAAATAAATGAATATAGTTGCATAATAATTCACTCTAAAAAGCCCTGTCACCAACAATCAACCTAGAAAATATTGTCGATACGCCGTCGAGCGTCGGAACCACATCATCTCTACGCCAACAAAGCGACTCAGTTCACCATAAGCCTGTTTCATTTCACTCATCAAATCTGATGTTATTTCAAAGAGTTTGCAATAGATAACTTCATACTTTCGCTCGTTAAGTTTAGCCAATACTTGATAGGTAGGGTCTACATAGTCGCCATCAGCCAGTTTGAGCCAGCAGTGTTCTATCGGTAGCCAAGTGCCGCCACAATTCACCATCGCAACCCCGTAAACCACACAGTCTGCATTCAGTAAATTCAAAGCCAGAGCGCTGTTGTCATAGCAAAACGACGGAATTGTTACTTGCTCTATGACGGCCAATTTGTCATCAGGAAGGTCAGTCACCGTGACCCCCTCCATGTGGTCAGGATTAACGCAGATCATTTTCGCCATTTCTGGACTCGCTTGAATACTCATACTATGCCCACCACGGTTTGTTGCAGGCCCAAACAATGGTTGCTCCCGCTTCATATTTGCATTGCTCTGCAAAGTCATGAGCCTCTTCTGAATGGCCAAAGCTTTCATCGGTATCAATACCGAACACATCTGCCGCATGACCGTTCAGTCTTACGCCGAAGCCTGTGAACTGATTGGCTTTATCAAGGACTTCATAAATCGTTGCTGTGTTTTCTTCTGTATTCGTTGCTGTATTAATTGACATGATATGAACCTGTTATTGGTTGAGGACAGGTTCATTATGCGTAATGAAATATGCCTTCCCCCCAGAACGAGACGATGGCCAGCAATTTAGGGTTTCAGAGGCATTTACGGGGGGAGTTGGGGGGAGTAAGCGTTGTTAGCATGCCGAGTTTAGAGAGCGCAGTGCCATCTCACACAGACAGTATCACCTCAGTGACAATCAATGACATCAATCTAACAGGTCATGATCTTGTAATGCCCCATTGTCCCTCTTAGAAATTCTTTTGATACCCTCTTAATGTGCTCGATATCCGAGTCGTTGAGTTCCGGGTAGTAGTTGACAACCAAGGCACGCACCGCCGCATCACGACTGACATGGATACCCAAATCTCTTTCAATGACATTCACAAACTCAGGTTTACCTGAACCGCGAATACCTTGATCACGCTTCCGGCACGTCTTGAAGATAGCCCACTCTTTCTTGCTCATCGTAAAGCCCTTATATTCTGGATGCGCTCTGTATTAACGCGACGCGACCTTAACCACCAAATCAATGAATGGGGGTTAACGTCATACTGAAATCAGGTGCCACCCATTGCTTGAAGTCACCGGAATGAACAACAAGTTGAAGCTTATAGCCAGTACAATTGAGCTCTTTTTTAGCAAGCCTCACTAGAGCTAGACCTGTTTTGTCCGTTTTAAATTCAACGGTCTTTGATGTGAATGCCGAGTGCAGTTCCGCTTTAAATGTTTGCATTAAATATCTCACTCTGTTCGTTAGATATCTCCAGTATCCACCCCCTTACTTCCCTCGCCCCCCATTTGGGGTTTGGAGTGATATATGCCCTACACACATTGATCGAAAGGGGGGGGAAATAGTGTGCAGCCATAGAATAAAAGTTCAGGTACATAAACCGTCATTCAAAAACAGGGAGAAGAGCATGAGCCAAACCATTACCGTGTATTCATCGAACTACCATCACGGAAGCAAGTCTGATGGCGTATCGAGCAACGATCTGGAACCGTACATCTCCAACAATTACGCCTCTGAATGGCTATCTAATCTCTCAAGTGCTCCCCGTTTCGTGCGAAAATAAACTCTATTACGTAGCCGTGATGCATGCTGGTGGAAGAAATAAAGTGCGTCTTGGCCAACAGAGAGAGTTTAAGACTCACAGCCTGCCATCGAATCAACGCTCGACATCCACTCCAGGTATGAGCCACCAGCCCTGAGCGCCTTCACCTAAATTCAATGATTTTGTGACATCTTGTGCGATAGGCTTGAGCGTTCCCCGTCAATTAGCAAGCCGTTTTCCTCTCGTAGTTTAGACTACAGCCCGGACAGTTAGGTTAAGGTTCAATTTCGATTCACCAAAATCTCGCCCTGACAGGACACCAACGGTATGAACAGTGTTGAAAATTACGAAGTAGGATTAGTGTTTTTCCTGCTCATCATTAGCTTCATAAGTACATGGGCAGCGGTGATCATGGATAAAGTGGGATTGGTGGAAGTTAGCCTTGTTTCAATGGGATTAGCAATCACGCAATCGTGGGATACGCTCATCAAGCAATTGTACTTGGACATACTGGCTCTGGCTCCTGAGATGGACCCATTCATGAGCGTTTTGGTGACTGGGATACTAACGGCAATCGTTGTTCTCGTGCCTCTTGCTGCCATTTTGTTTAGCCCTTTTCCCTTTATTGATGATAACGGGAAGATCAGCTTAAAATATTTCCTATCGATATTCGCCCGCAAAAAATGAGCCTATCCATTTCGTCCTTAGCAGAATTAAACTAAACCATCGTAAATGTATGAAGCATGGGTGTGTCCAACGATAAAAAAGAAGTCGATGTTCAACGCATCCCTAGACAACATCTCCTCGGTGACAATCAGGCAAGGAACACGAGAGCCATTGCATAGAATGTGTCCTACCTCAAGTTTGTCTTTTTCAGCCTTAACCGCATTAGGATATACCGTTTTTACATCAGCTTCAGCTCGCTGCTGATCTGTTAAGTGACGTTCTACAGATGATTTTTTCATATTAATTTCCTGATATTAAACTTCGCTAATCCAAGGTAATCGACGTGACTATCCACATCGACTGCCTTCATTTCTGCTTAAAGTGTTACAAGGAATCGTCTTGTACGACAGTTCCAATTGTCTGCTCCGTTGTCAGGTTCACCAAACGCATGTCACAGACTCGCGCCACATTTTTAACCAAGCATGCCACCTCATCGTCCGGTCCAGCGTCATATCCGTTTAGATTCGTTCTCAGCAACGCATGAGGCAAAATATCAGCGAGTGGTTGTTCGAAGTCGTAGTCATAGTCGTCTGAAAACATCGATATGGTTTCCGTCAATGATTCAAAGGTGCTGTAAGTCTTAAATACCGGCTGACCTTCACTAAACTCGTTGTAGCCATGAGTCGTGATGATATCCAAGAGAAAGGGCTTCCCATTTTTCGGTACGACCTCTACTGCACCAAAATTAAGGATGCCATCAAAGTCATGACCTTTAAGGGTAATAACCAAGGCTAACTGAGCGATTAGGTTTTGATTACGTTCTTGTTGGCTAGGTACTGTTGATATCGCTGCTTTATCGGTCTGATTCGTTTGAGGTGCTGCAATTACTTGTTCCATGTTCAATCCCTTTTGTTATTCACTTAGTTGCTTGGAATGAGTCTATACCTGCCGCTCTGAATGGACAAAAAAAGACGGGGGGAGTTGAATTAAAATGGGGGGAGTCCAATGACATATGCCTGCGCTTTCGATGCGACTACCTAAGTCCTTGAATGTAAGCCACCAGCAAACATCAGTAGTTACTGAATGGCTAACACATAGTTTGGCAAACAGTTAACACGTAGAGCACGATAGATCGGCGTGTTGTTTTCAGATGAGCTGAATTTCGCCGTTTCAATGCAATAAAAGTGGGGAGCTTGTGATTGATAGGGACAATAGCCTACATATGACGCAGCGTTTGTTTCAAAAGGCTCAAAATCAATTAGCGTACCTCGGATAACGGCATGCACCAGTTTCGATTGCTCGCGTTTAACCCTTGCTTGCCCCTTCTCGCTTACGACAAACTCACAGTCAATCAATGACACTGAGGAAGAGTAGCCAATCACCTTTCCATAAGACTCTTTCTCTCGTGACCGAATAGAATACACACGCATCGTATCGGTGGAGCGATGTAAGTTCAGATACACATCAACTTTCATGTCATGATCTCCAAGGCGTTAAGAGAAAGAATCGAACAAGGTGTCCGTTAGCAATAACGAGCTTCATGAGCAGCTTTGAGTTTTTCCATCAATGACGACAAAACAGCGGCTTCCGTTTCAGGCAGGGAATCACGAGCGAATGCTTCTAAGAACTCGAAATCCAGCGCTTCATATGTAGCATCGAACTGACACACCTCATCCGGAGCTTCAACTGCTGTTCTTTGCATGTCATCCAATAGTTTGCAATGGTCTAGGTATTGCTCGGTCGTTCCATCAAGTAACTATTTGGTTTCAAGCCAATGAAGGAGCCTTTCCCATGCCATGTCTTCGTCCGTGGCATAAACAAGGTATGATTCTGGTTCGAAACCTTCTGCGTGAGTAACGACTAAGTACGGTTGTTTCATGTCTACCTCCAATTTAAAACGTTAGGGACTGGGTGCTGCCCACGTCCCGTTCCAGTTAGGTTATGCCAGTTCGTGAGCGTGCTTTGTCGCGATGTCCACAATTTCGCTTTCGAGGAATTCCTTGATTTTACTTTTACGAATTTGCTTCAAGTTCTTGGCTTTAAGTTGAAAGTCTTCAATGGTTTCCTTGCTGGAGGCAATTTTCGATTCCCAATACTGAAGTTCGGTAGGATCGGATTTCAGCTGAACCTTATATTCTTCAAGATCACATTGAGCGTCATTGACCACCCATAAGTGAGCAAGCAAATCCAATCTCGATTTATCTAAGATATGACTTTTGCAGGCCAGCATCGCTGATCGTTGGTCTTTATGCTCAATGAAGGAAAAGCCTGAATTTTCAGGTAACGAAGGCATGATCACTTCTACAACCTCATTGCCTTTACTGTCGTAACCACCATCAGCACTTGGGTACTTCGATAGCATTAGAACGCCGCAATATGCGATCTCATCATGAATGACTTGATACCAACTGTTGCCCCAAAACATTGCCATGAGATTTCTCCAATCTGTTGTGTGTGATGACAGCTAAAGAGTAGATTCGACCTATCTCCCCTCCCCCCACTCACTGTGGCAAGTCAATCGCTATCTACCGTGCTAACCAATACGGGGGGAGCCCTTACATTCATCCACTAAAGTATCTCTAAACCGCAATCACGGAGATGCAGCATGAACAACCTTACTTTTGAAACTTGGGTGGAATCCTTTAAACCAATCATCAATGAGAATGGGGGTAGCGCCATCTTCCTTGATGAAAAATGCATCTCATTCGAAACCTATGGCAACGACCTAGAAACCATCAAAAAAACCGACGCCAGTCGAGTTTGGACGATCATTGAGATTGACGTAGATGAAGAAGAGGATGAGCTGGGGGAGCCTATCGACAGTAAATGGGTGATTGTCAATGGATGCCATTGGGTTAACCGAGTTGCCTACATCATTACTCAAACGCCATGGCAAGACGGCAGTGACTACGAGATCACTTACGACTGATACAAATCACACAGACTCCTGAAAGGCAAAGAGAGGCTAATATGGACATGAATAATCAAAAAATCGTCGCTAACGATCTACTCAAGGCAAGAAGTACTGCTGATCCATCAATCGTATTGGAATGTGCTGATGGCAAAGTACGCATTTATTCGTTCCCAATCTCAGACCAAGACAGCAAAGAAAAGATGACCATGGCGCTGCGCGTTCTTATGGGTAAACTCAACGTGCTCAAATACACGTTCGTTCTAGAAGCTTGGATGAGTACCAACCCAGACATCAAACCTTCGATGTCGCCTACACGACAAGAGTATATGGTGTTTTTGATCAATGACCGTGTAGACGAGACATGCACATTCTGGCCGATTCAAAGAAAAGAAGATGGCTCTGGCTTTGTCACCGAAACACACGATGTAAACCAAAACGGACAATCCGGTCTAATGTGCGATTTGTTTGACACTGAGCCGTATGAAAAACTCAGTTTTACGAAAAAACGAGCGATCGACAAATTGGTTCTCAGACTACTGAACATGCGTGCAGAAGCAACACCAACCTTTCATTAGTTTGGTTGTTCCCATGTAAAAAGAGCACCATTGTGTGCTCTTTTTCAGTTAGGCGACTTGTGGGAACTTCCTTTCCGGTTCGCCATCTCTCACCAACTCATAAAGCATTGGTTCATAATGGTTTGTGGCCATCAGTATTAAATAGACGGGAACACCTTGGTCATACAGTGATTTTTGAAACACTTTGACTTCTTTCACTGTCATTGAAGCTGTGCGTTCCCTCATCATTCGCGCTTCACTGACCATGCTATCCGAATAAAATTGCCCAGCCTTGGAGTTGACCTTCAGGTATGGTTGAATGCGCTTACCCAATCGGTCTAACAAGAATTGGTCACTAAAACCCGACTGCTTCAATCTCAGAACCTTGTCCTTCAGTTGTTTCCTTCGATCAAAGACGTAGCGCTTTTGTTCATTGACCAATTGAGCGGCCTTATCCGTGAGTCCCTTTTTGTTTTTGAAAATACCATGCCTTGCGAGTCCCAATAACTCATGTTCATTCACTGTCGTTGATGAGGGCGAACCATCAAGGTTATACCGGGTATAGCAAGCTTGATAGCAATTAATCAGCGCCAGCTTGTACTCTCTGCTGGTGAAAAAACGGTCCAGAAAAAAAGAAACGTCTGCCTGACTGAACGATTGACACAACGTTTCTTGCAAAGCGGCACCAGCTCCGATGGCAAGAGGTTTGAGAGGCTTTCCTGACAAAATGGGAAAGCGTTTGAATGCATATTGTTGGATTTGCTCTTGAATAACACGATCCATGTTTACCCTCTTCGGTTGTTCCATACCCTCATCATTGTATCTAACTGAGTTTACAGATTGACAAATAGCGAGAGCAAAAGACGAAATTACCCAACTCAACAAAATGGACTGGTAAATTGCTAAACTGTCATGGTTTTCGTCGTATAACAAAGTTAGTGCATAACTAGCGAGATATAGTATGACGCCTGAATTTGAAGCAAAACTCGACCGCTTGAATAAACTTCGAAAAAACGCAATGAAAAGCAATGCGTTCTCGGATGCTGCCAAAGAACACGAAAAAGCCATCCAACAAACCGACAGCCACTCCCCTGCCACCACCAAAAAGACCAAAAAGAAAGGTCCCAAATCATTAGCGGAAATCTACAAACCGCATACACATGAAGAAACCCATTAGATAATGGAATCTAAGAATGGGCGCTGCTGGTGGTATTCGCGGATACCCAATCTTTGATATACGCCGAAAATGCACTCTGGTCAGAGATATGCCCCGAGCAAGCCGGTTGACCCGTAAACTCCGCTTTTCGTTTAGCAATAAAAGCCATGAACTCCCAATTGGTGCCAGTTGGACACCATTGTTTGAAAGCCAAATATCGTTCATTCATGATTCTTCTCCTCGGCAGAAACGCTGTCTATTGATAGTAACGTCCCCTCGTCAGAGTACCTAGAAACCTCCCCCCGTTTGGTATCGCTGGTGGTTGAAATCATCGCCATCGAAGCCCTTTCTATTCTGGCTGCAGCTCTGTACTCAGAACCCGTCATCCGCCTGAAATATGAAAGTCACAGATGGTCGATGCATGGAACTCAATAAAGCATATTGATTGTCAACAATGAAATTTTGAATAAATCAAGATTTTGCCACATAAAAATAAGCATAAATAACAGGTGCTTATGTAAAAAAACAAATAAACCTAAAAAAACGGCTCACTATTTGGAATTCAAAATTAGGTTACCTGCAATGATTCAAGGGCCTACTTAAAAGGTATTTACCGGAATTATTGGAGATATTTCTATGCAAAATACAATCAACGTCAATGATGTACAAAAAGTAGATTCAAAGACGACATACCTCGGCTTAATTACATTCGCGCTTATGTTTTTTACCGTCTCGGCCATTGCCGGTTCAGGTGGTGATGCGTTCCAAGGCCTATTTGATGAACTAGTGAGCTTTGCTGAAGGTGTTCCTGGACAAATTATCGCGTTCTGTTCTTTCGCAGGGATCATCATCTTCTCAATGGTTCGACCAAACCTTATCGGTCTTGGTGTTTCTGTCATCATCATGCTGGTGCTGGCGCAACTTCAAACCATTATCACTACCATGCTAACTGCCGGTCTTCCGGTATAAAGCAACAGATGTCTCTGGGCCTTATAGAAGAGGCCCAGAAGTACATAAGGGGGTCATATGAGTAAGTTAGACATCAATAATGATGCTCGTCCTCAACTACCGAACAATCAAACCTATGTGCCACTTCGAGTAAACGACAAACAATCGGTGATCGGAATGGAGTCGGATACAGCGGGGATTTTGCTTGTCGGTATCGCTATCGGACACATCAGCAAGAACCTGTTACTTATCGGTGGAATTGCCATTCTTTTCGCTCTCGCCTATTCATGGGTCAAAGATAACTATCCCAAAGGTCGGCTCAAACACATGTTGTGGTGGGCTGGAATCATTAACTTTAAATCCCGTAAATCGTTTCCAGAAGCATTTAACCGTACTTATTTTCGCTAACTCTTTGTAGCGATCCGTTTTTAAATTCTATGTGTTGTTTTAGCAAAAGTTTGAGGTTTGCTATGAATATATTTAACCGTAAAAAAAAGGGGCAGGATGAGTCTGAACTGGAGCATGATTCAGATTCGAATGTCCAACGTTCTTGGCAAGCAGCCATCGACCACAGCAACAAAATGACGAAGATGATGGGGCTGTCCATCATTATCTGCGCATTTCTAGCGTTTAAGGTAATGACAGCGAAACCCATCACCGTTGTTACCCCGCCTAATTTCTCTGAAGAAATTGTCATGATAGGCAACAAAGCCAACTCAGGTTACAAGAAGCAATGGGGCATATTCATTGCCAGCATGCTTGGTAACGTGAATGTCCGTAATGTGGATATTGTCTTAGATACGCTCAAACCAATGCTCTCCATACGAGATTACGATGCATTGAATGAGCAAGTGATCAGTCATGTGAAAGCTTTAGACATCAGGGACCAAGTGCAAGAGTTCAACGTATTAGATGTGTTCTACGATAACAAATACGACAAAGTGATTGTTTACGGCGAGCGTAAGCTTACTGAGCGGAAGAATCGCGGCAATAAAAACGATGAACGCCGTGCAGTACGCTGGACATACGAACTCAAGATTGCCAATGCACACGGTAGTCCAAAGATGAAGTCCATTGACCAATACGAAGGCGCTCCGCAGATAGAACGCAATCGTATCGAACGCAAGCAAGACAAGTAGGTCCCGTTATGAAAAATTTACATCACCTCGCTAGATATACGATCTTGCTTTGTGCCACGTTATCATTCGGTGCAATGGCAAACCAAAACGTCATCCCTATTGAACCTGTTGGCTCGAAAGTGGAGCGACAAACAACGCAACCAGAAAATAAAGCTGCTGTTGCAGCAATGGTTGACCAAGTAGTCAAATCTTTACCGACCGATAAGCAAGAGTCATTAAGTCAATTCACTCCAGTCAATGACCCAGCTGCGAAGCAACCTATTGTCAGCACAAAATCCGTCGATGAATTTGGAAGAGTCACCCAATCAGACAAGAACGTGATTGTCGCAACACCACCAACGGCCCAACCACCGAAACCTTCTCTGACTGCATTCGAACGTATGCAGCGACAAATGGCGAAAAAGTTTAAGCCGGTTCAGAAGTACAAACTACGCCCTTCAGACAATATTACGTTGCCTGCAGCAAAGTACATTCTCAACAGTATTCGCACCTCTTTCAAAGAAATTAACATTCGCAGTTCAGATCCCAATGTTGTCATGAAAGTGGATGGTAGCTTTATCTATTTCACATCTAACAACGATGCCCCTTTTAATATCATTATGTTCGAAAAAGGGGTGCCTGAAACCCAAGTTAACTTAACGATTTGGCCACTTGATGTCATGCCTGCAATGGTACAAGTCGATGTCCTATACAACAAAGCACTACAAGCAAAAGTGAACCGCGTATTGGCGTCCAAAAAACAGGATAAAATTGAGCAAGAAAAGCGCATTAAAGATATGGAATCTGAATTGGCCATTGCCAGTGATCCTGAAGTTAAGTCATCTCCATACGTCGAGGGTATCAACAAACTGTTTGCGCAAACGGCAGGAAAAGCAACACCTACAGGTTTTGACTTACAGACCAACATTCCACGAGACGCGTTACGTCCTTGTCGATTTGGAACATATGCAGAGACGAAACAACGTTTAATATCGTCTCGACGAATCGTGGACGTTGTATTGGTTAAAAACGTTACGAATCGAAATGTGGTTTTGCGAGAGCAGGATTGCTGGGTAGATGATGACGTGATCGCAACGGGTATCTTAAACAAAGCGACCTTAAAGCCATCAGAAAAAACCGAAGTATACGTATTGCGCGACCGACTGTACTACCAACGTATGCATTCTCGCAATGAACGTCCATCACTTCTGGATTAATCGAGGTGAACCATGAAGATTAACTTTAAAGAGCTTTGGGAAACCAACAAAAATTTCCGATATGGGGTGATTGGCGTCTGTATTGTTCCTGCCGCCTATGTAGCGATGCAATTTATTCATCCGGGCAAAATTCAACGACCGAACGCAGACGCGAATAAAATCGAAAAAGTGTTCATGCCTTCGAGCACACGTACCCAACTAGAGAGGGAAGACGTTGACGGAGTTCGTGACGCCTTAGTTGAAATTTCGGCTATCGATAAAAAGTCGTCGGCACGTAATGACAATTACCAGTACGACCTGTTAAGACAAGAGGTCGATGGTCTTCGTCAAAAAATGGCCGATCAAGATGCTGAGATTGCCGAATGGAAGTCAGGCAAACGACAATTGGAAAGAACCAACTATGATCCGAACCAAATCCGACAAGGCCGCCAAGTCGTTGTAGATCGACACGGGAACGCAACGGAAATCACTGTCGACACTAATGGCGTGCCGAACCAACAAGTGAGCCAGTTGCGCAGCTCCCCTCCCCCAGCTCTTGCAGGCATTCGAAGTGTCGATGAAGGGAATGATGCGATTTTGTTGCAAGACGGGCGTGTAAAAACCTTAGTAGAAGCGAACCAACTGGTCGATGAAGATGAAATGTCAGAGGCGCAAAAACGTGAGGCATTGAATCAGAAAGAAATGGAGTTGGCTGCAGCCTTGAAGAACTATCAGCAAAAACCTGAGCAAAAAGGGTATTCAATTTCATTGCCAACCACCAGCCTTGTAACCGGTACTTTGCTATCAGGCATGCAAGCTCCAACCAGTATTGGTTCAGCGAGAGAGCCCCTTCCGGCGGTCATGCGCATCAAGACAGATGCACTGTTGCCAAATGGTTATCGTGCTGACCTAAGAGACTGTCAGGCACTATTATCCGGCATTGGTCAATTGTCAGACCGCAGAGCCTACATGAGACTAGAAAAAGTGGTCTGCATCGATGAGGACGGACTCACGGCAGAAGCAGCGGCGCAAGGCTTTGCTACTGGCTCTGACGGTCAGGCAGGGATTCCAGGCACGTTAGTTGCTCGAAACGGTGAAGTATTGAAAGGCTCCATGTGGGCGGGTTTCTTTTCTGGACTGGCACAAGGTATTGCCCCATCAAGGGTGCCGGGTGTCGACATCAACTCTGACGGAACAGGCTTTCAAACACCCGATCTAGGGACACTAGGCACCTCGGCTGTACTCCAAGGTGGCGCCTCATCTTTGGACCGCATTTCGGAATACTACGTAAAAATGTTGGAAGAAATCTGGCCAACCGTTGACGTACCAGCAATGCAAGAAGTGACCTTCCTACTTCAAGCCCCTTTAAAACTGACGTTTAAGGAGATCTAATATGGCCACTGGTGATAATGAAAAGAAAAATGACCAACCAACTGAGGCGTCGAATTCCAGTCAGGAGCTTGAACAACTCATTGAGAAGGCATCAAAACCAACAATGCCCGACGAACCTAAAGGCGACGAAGAACCGACCGTGATTGAAGCAACGCAAACGCAAACGGAAAGTAAGACGTCAAATCTATTGCCGAAGATCATCTTAGTGTGGTTAATGGTCCTATCAGGGGTAATGGCTTATGCCATGATGGTGATCGACAAACAAAGTGAAACGTCATTAAGACAACACCCGATTGTGTTTTACCCGTTTGGTAAAGCGTTTTCGGCCCTTAAATCTCAGGGTTATGATTTTGCTGCTATAGAAAAATATAACAACAACATGATCCAGATATTGAACTCTGAAGGGAAAGTGGTGCTACCTGCAGCTAGTGTGCATGGTCAGTTACCAGATTCTCTTGTTGTTAAGCTAATGTCCGTCGATGAAATGAACAGGCTGGCTTCGCAACAATCGGAGTAACAAAACCAATAAAACTAGCAAACAACACAGCTTGGCCACTTTCACAGTGGCCTTTTTTAATGCACTCCACTCGCGGCATCCATCGCACTCAAACAGATCGTGTCATACTTCGTCTTCATCACATTGACTTTGGTTTCTGCTCGAACCGCTCTGTTATATGAGGCCAACACCTCTTCGCTAGAGTCTTTCACCAACGCCAAGATCGCTTTTTTCTGAGTCTCTGTTAAGTCGGTGGCCAGCAACGCGTCGATGCTTTCATCTATACGATCAAAATACTGAGCTAACATACTTCCCTCCTAGTTAATTTCATTTTGAATATTCAATAGCAAGTGACGACAAGCATTGTCTCTAAAGCGAACGTAGTCCACGGGTGAACCAATACCATGTCTAAGCGCATCTAACGTTTCCCGAAGGACGACGACCGGCATGTCAGGGTTTCGGCACTGTAGTCCATAGAAGTCGAACTCAAAAACCGTCATGTTTGCTTCGTCGATCTGATAGCGCCTTGAGATATCTTCAATACGTGTAAATAGCCCATAGGCATCGATATATATCGTTTTCCCTTCAATATCGAAAGCATTGAGGTAATGAAGGTCAACGCCATACTCAGACAGAATCACACCTCGAATCGGGAACCGGCTACGTTCTCCAGCCACAATCAAACCCTCGCACAAGACATAACATTTTGAATGAGCGAACTCGTCAATAAATTCAGTGGTAACTGGGCTTGGCTGCTCACACAGATATTGGATGTCACTGAGAGACAATGAACGCATCACATCAATCAGCTCACGACATCCATGGCTATGCCACATTACCCGCTTTACTTCATTCTCCATTGCTGCTCCCCGGCTATTCGTTGAATTCAATATACGACGTTTCCCATACCTGGCCTAGCAATCTCCCCCCACTTAGTACGTAACCCACTGAACGAGAGCTCGAAACATGTATTTTGGATTCGTTAATTGCCATTTATTTCAGCCCCATACGCTAGATTGATACGGTTCAACCCGAAAACATCATCACTAGTATTAGTGATCGTTTTCTCCAAGCTGGAGAGCTTCCAATTCTCCCATGCTATGCATGTCCTTACTGTCAATGCACTTTGACACCAACAAGAGTTACCCACTCGCATTACTACCCGTAATTAACCCCAATCAACGGTTCAAAACACACACCTCTTTGGTGTTTTTTATGTACCTGCGATATCACCTACCCGTGAGGAACTATCCATGAAATTAAGCACTTTGTTCACCATACTATTTGGTTTAACGACGGTTTATTTCTGTATTCACCCTGTTCTTGTCGTTCGTAGCACAGACTTCCCTTCTGCATTCCATAATGTGGTCGAATTCTGTGAAACATGGCGTCATGTTTTGTTGATCACCCTACTCTCTTGGGCTTTGGCAGGCATAACACTTTGGCTAACATTTACGATTCACAAACACAGAGTTTAACCCCCTGTTAGAACCTGGTACTTCCACCAGCACTTAACAAACCTCATTGTCCAGCAATGACAACGAACCTCATCCAATCGGATGAAACTTCCCGGTCAATCGTTCCCCTTCAGGCATTTATGTCTCGTTGAATGCGCTTATAACCGGCTTGTAACCCCTTGTGATGTGCTCACCCAGCGCTTCGCAGATTCATTACCTACCCTATATCGAGGATAAGACTATGACTAACTCAAACAACTCAGTTCAAATCAAAATTAATGAAAACAATTTTCTTTCGAACCTTGGTGCGATTTTTTCCAATACCGGAAAAGTGATCAATGAATTGATTCAAAACGCTTCCCGCGCCAATGCTACAACCATATCGTTTACCACATCAGTCGAAAATGGCCGTGCCTGCTTAACGATTCTGGACGATGGTTCGGGTATCGCAGACATGCAAAAGCTTCTTTCTATCGCGGAGTCAGGCTGGTCAAGCGATGTAGACAAATGTAATCCATACGGAATGGGATTTTTAAGCACTCTCTTCGCGTGCGAACACATCAAAATCCAAAGTCAGAATCAAATGCTTTCATCAAGTACTGAAGACATCGTTTCAGGTGAATCTATCGAGATAGAAGACAGCCTGCACGGTAACGGTACATTAATTGAAATGGAAGGCGTTACTGACGCTTTGTTTAACTATCTCACATCGACTGCTTATAACCGAGAAATCGACCAAGTTGGTGCAGGTTATGACATAGATGTGGTACTCAACGGGAAAATACTCGCTAAAACACACTCAAGAGTCGTTCTGGATGACATAGGTAACTTAGTTAAATCGAAGTTCAGCTTCGGCACTATTTATTTTAATCCCGAAATCGACAAACTGAGTTGGATCGCTTATCTGCAAGGTGCTTTTATAGCGAATAACTATAACTCTGTGCAATCACGCACCTTACAACCAGATCACATCGTTCATTTGGATGATAGCGTTAGGGCAAGAATGCCGGATCGTGCTGAGTTATTGGACTCCGAAGAAATTAAAAAGTCGATTCACGTTGAAATGAAAAAGCTAATGCAAAATTCACTTCAACAAAAGCTTAATGAGCTAGGTTCTGAAGCATTCGCGGCAAATTCCACACTCTGGAAATGCGCGATAAATTATGCGCCTGAGCTTCTTAACGATATTGATTTTTTAACTGAGTCTGAGATCGAAGAAAGCACAACTTACGAGCTCGCACTCGCTGGACATGATGCCGTAACACATAGCCAACTTGAACAGCCGATTTCTCGCACTGATGTGGAATCATCATTACTCTTTGCATTTCCAGAACGTGAAGAAGAATATGAAACCATCAACATCAACTACCTAATGGGTTTGGACAACGTGGTATTTGTTGATACTCAGAAATTGCATAAAGACCATTGGATCCACAACTGTACTATCCGTTACGTTGAAGATTTGAAGGTCGATATCCAATTGTCTAACCCTAGCCCAACAGAGATACTAAATGGGTTTTACTCCATCTCTATCGTTCTATGTGATGAATACACGCTGTCCGGCGAATACGGTGATGTCATCATTAATGATGATGCAGCTGTAGCCTCAGATCAAACATTGGTGATACCCGCCAAAGAAGATCTGTCAATGGCTTTGCGTATTTATGGAAGTTACGAAGATGAGTGGAATTGCTATTGTGAAAGCGATATGGACCGCGACATTTATCTGCTTGAGAAATTGTATATGAAATTAAGGGCGGAAAGTCCTGAAGTTCTGATCCAAAGAGTTCTCGATGATGCGTTCATGGGATCTGGATTGAAAAACACACTCAATAACCTGAAATTTAGTATTTCGTTTTCAGGAACTGACATTGTAGTTACCGAAACTAAGTAACCACACTAACCCGCCAACCTACCTGTCTTTGTACGGTAGAACACCAAGTATGGAGTTACTATGAACTCATTTACTGACTCCCTCATCGACCATTCTCATGAATTGGGTCGGGGATATGGTCCTTACGCTCAAGTCGATATGTTACACAATATCCTTGAGTTAATTGGCCCAACTTTGGATAAAGTTAAATTGCAGGAACTCATTAACAGTGTAGGGTTTATTGAAGCCCTAGACTTAAAGAGTGAAGAAGATAAGGCATTTGTATTAGGGCAGTTACAAGACGCTCTTAATCAATAACTTATCGTTATCGGAAGCTCCCATCATATGGGAGCTTTTTTTTTGAATCCACAATAGACCGCAGAGTCGAGTTCGTATCGTGTTATGGCACAGCCCTTTCATTACATGGCTGCTTGACCACCAGCATCAAGAGGTAATTATGCCACTGAGTTTATAGTAGGACGCGTCCTACTACCCAAAAACCGCCCTAACCAAACAAAGTTTTGCTGAACTCTTCCAATTGAGCAATCTGCTCAGGCGTTGCATTGTTCAGTTCAATTTTCGACTTTGTTTTACTCACGACTTGGAATGATACCGATACCTTCCCATTCTTTGCCCACGATTGAGGTTCCTTATTAATGCCCCCCAATTTAGGAGAAACAGGACTCCAATCTTTCAACCGTGCAATAAGCTCTTTGTTCACTTCCTCTGCATTCATGGCTTCGAATTCTGAGCGGTTTTCGTCAATCCATTTCGTGAAGGCACTTTGCTTATCTTCACTCTCTGAAACCGTGCCGATCAATTTACGAAGGAACTTGGCATCTCGGCTACTAAAGGCATAGTTTGAAAACAGGCTCTTCAGACTGTCAGGCATCGAGTAGATAGCGAGGGAGAGTGAGATGTCTGATTTTTCGTATAGACGTTCTTTCTCTAATTTGTACGCCGACCAATCATTCACTTCCATCAAACGAGAATAGAGCTTGCCCTTTTCGTAGTAATTGAAAGACGTTTTGATGTCAGACGACGCCACCAGCCAGGTAATGGTTTCAGGTGTTGGGATTTGATCTAATATTTCAAAGTCCAGCCCCACTTTTTTATCCATGGCAATATCAGTACGACATGAGCCATCCACGACATAGATCAGGCCATCTTCACCTTGGTAAGCAAGTACAGGTGAAATTTGCATACCGAACTCGATTTCATCACTCATCTTGTTGAGTTGAATCGTATTGCGGCTCGACTGTTCACGAACGTTGTCCACGTCAATCCTAACCAAAGTCATAATCTCATCGTATGACAAGGTACGTTGGATAGCACGGTAGCTTGTACCATCAATGGACTTAATCTCACGACCTGTTTGCGCAAAGTCCAGCTTCTTAGTCTCAGTTAAAAACTCTTGGAGACTAATGCCGCCCTCCTTTAGTGAAGCTTCAATGGAAGCCAACTTCCCCTGTGCTAAGGTCATAGTGGTTTCGCGCTCATTACCACCCATGAAGGCTTGGGGCTTGCGTTGTGAGCTCGACACACTCTCCACTTCAGGTTCAGTGATTGAAGGTGATTCTTGTGCGGCCTTAGCAGCGTTGGCAGCAGCGATTTTCTTTAGACGGTTATTGGCCATGATTATTGCTCCTCACCTTTGTCCTGTTGTTTCCAAACGTCCGTTATCAGCTTATGAATGTCGGCCACGACTTCTTTACAGTTCGCCTGTGCCGCTTCTAACGCTTTGCCTTTCTTACTGTCCATTGACCTAGAGAATTCGAAAACACTGCTATGCTCAGACGCACAACGTTTTACAGCTTCACTGTGTTTCATTTTGGTCGACAACACTGCATCACCAAACTGACTGACTAGAGCATTGAAAATGTCCAGTTCCGAGTCACTGCCCTTCCAATTGGAAATGACAATCTTCGCAAAGTCGTAGCCTTGATGACCTTTAGCAATGAAGTTACCAATGATGCTATCCAGATATTGAAAGTAGGCGCAGGTCGCATCGGTATCATTATGTTCCGCCTTACACGGAATCAGCACGCTAGTCGCAGCGAAGTAACTGTTCAACGTTGCAAAACCCAATGAAGGCGGAGTATCAATCAATATGATGTCAAACTCACCATCGAGTGCATCTAAGATATTTTTCAAACGCGTTGTAGGGTCAACATTCTGCTTCTTCAAATCGTCGCTGGTACTCAAAGATTCCGTGTCTCTATCAGACTGGGACGCAGGGATAATTTTCAGATTGGGGATGAGCGTATCTGAAACGGCGTTGCGCACATCGTCTTGAAACGTCTCTGTATTAGGATCAATAGTCATCAAGTCGCCAATGCTGGTGCGAGCGTCAGAAATATACTTAGCTCCATTTCGCTCAATGTGTTTGGTTTCGTGTTTATGCACTGGAGGGTAGAAACTTGTCAGAGTTGACTGGCCATCCATGTCAATAAGACAGATCTTGTAACCAACATGATAGTTAATCGCCAAACCTGTTGCTATTGTATTGGACAGTGACGTTTTAGATACCCCGCCCTTTTGGTTTTGAACGGCAATAATCTGCGTCTTTTGTTTCGCTGTTCTTTGGAATGGTTTGTGTCTTTTCTTAAGAACGGTGGTATTCGGCATGTTATCGCGGATCAAGTACAGCTCTTCAAGAGTCAGGTAGTACTGAATACCAACCTCAGCATAGCGTTTAGGATCGATACCTAACGCTTTCGTTAAATCGGTCAATACCTTTTGAGAACATTCGAGGTACTTCAATGCCTCAGCTTGTGTGAAAGAACGAGGTTGCTTTTCATTTGTTTCGCGGCGCAATTCCAAGAATTTAGCACCTCCGTCCCCAAGTTCGTCAACTAATTCAAGCGTCTTGAGCTGTTTCTCTGTCATTGTTCCCATAGCAATATCCACCAGTGGCCTGTTTGAAAGCTAGTATGAACCAATATTAAAGGTAAGAAAAGATATAATAAGTCAATTTTGGATAAATTCATTGAAATTCGACTTACGATAAAGTTTTAAACTAATGATGTACTTTTCTGCAAAAGATAGGGGAACGATAGAGGAAAAAACAAAACACAACAAAAACAACAACTTAAAATAGTAGGACGCGTCCTACTATTGTACTTATCGGCCATGTTGTGCAATTCATAAACGAACGTGAGTAAGGAGTAATGGGTTTGAAGCCACCACTAACATACGAAAAGTCAGCTCTGCGATACATAAACGCGGGAACTGACTGAATGTTAGGCTTCAATGTATGAGAAAGAAATTTTGTTGTAGTAGTGACCAAACAGGTGTGATGAGAATGTGGAAATGCCAACAAGATGAAAGCAAACCAGAATGAAGCTAGTCACACTAAACAATCAAAATCTCTTACTATTCTGTCATGATGACAGATTGGAACACGGGTAAAATGCCGGAGATATACTCTACGACACTTGCTCCATTAGGTATTCAAAAGCGGTTTCTACCTGTGCTTCTGTCATCGAATCAAATTCAAAGCGTTCCATCGATTCAATTAACTGACTGGGTACAGGTTGTGTGTCGTGATCAGAGTGAGTGCTCGGCACTTTAGTTGTATTCATGTATCTATCACCTTCTTGTCTTTGATGAGTAGATACTAAATCAACAAAACACCCCCTCCCCCCATATTGGCGTTAGGGAAGCATAAACAGGGGCCGAGAATAGAAAACGGGGGGAGATTGGCTTTGAGGTGCAGCACCGAATATTAAATTTTCGTCTCTAGCTGGCTTGAAGAGGACTCTTCATCGAGACAACTAGAGTGGAATTGATAGCTAAAGACTTTCACTAATTCTTGCTCACGAAAACTCGCCACAACAGCAATTTGGTAACCCATCGTAAAGAAGTCGTCATAAGAATAAGGGATCTGTGTTAATCGCTCACCGGTATCAGTAAAGCCAAGTACCCATGTATTGGTGCTTGAATCGAAATCAATGATGGTCAGTAGAATTGAGCGTCTTGCATCGAATCGATACACAGAATTGGTGGCCATGGAAAAGGCAAACCCAAATTCATCGTCCATAGTAGGTTCAGCCGGGACACGAGCATCAGCAAACAGCTTACAGGCAGATAGCTGACTAAGGAGAGCTTCAGAACTGCCTTCTACTTTATTGAAGAAACCAGATATCGCTCCGAGGAAAGTATACCCGCGTTTATTCGCCATCTTTGCAAGACCAGGTAAATCAGATTGAGCTTCACTGTCAATCAGAATCGCAATTTCTGTCTTCACCACCGTTTTTCGCCATATCGGTACTAACGACATCCAATGGCTCATAGGAAGACCGGTATACCCTTGTTCAGTTTTCAACGTTGCAAAATATCCAGAATCCACAGGGTAAATTGTCAGAACAGCAAGGGTAAAATTACTTGTGCCAGAAGTAGGAAAAAAACTGGAATCTGAATTGAAACATGTCGTCGAGTCAACGGAGAGGATGTCGTTATCTATCCAAGACATTGACGCCTCGGGAACTCGAAAACGGACCAGAACATCTCTTTCACGCACTGCCTTATATTCCTTGGGAAGACATAACATAGACATATGTGGCAAGTTAATGTCATCAGGATGTGTTCGCAAACTCTTCACGACTTGCTGGTGGATATACACATCGGCCTGCTCTTGAGTACACTCAACTTCTTTGACAGAGCCGGTATCGCTGCGCTTAGTTTTGTAGATCAGTTTTTTGGAGCGACCACTCACTACAGAATGAGTGAGGAATACATTCTTCTTCCCTTGCGTGATGATATTCGCAGTAGGCAGTCGCTCAGGTTCGTTGTAAGTTTCAGTGTTCGTCATTAGTACCCCCACCCGCCCATAAAGCCATCAGAACCAAGAGTGGTTGGCGATGGGTTATCAGTTGACGGTTGTTCTGTTGCATCTTGAACCGGAGGAATAAATTCCATTTTTGGTCCATCAGTGGAACCTGCACGCTTAATCAAATCAGCAGCAGACTCACCTGTGTGTGTAACTACCTTCGAAGTACACACAGTATTGGTGTTCTTGATTGGCTGTCCAAAGGTGTTAACAGGAACGTTGTTTTGGTTTGAACTTAATAATTGCTTCTCTTTCTTTCCACGAGCGATCTCGTGGTCCATGGTGGATTTCATGTTCGTCCACATATTATCTTCTACGCTCATGAGCGTTTTAATACGACTGCGGTAATGAGGCTTATCGAAACCGAGTTGATTGAACAACAAGCGCATCATTCTACGAATTGCAGATTTCTTACGCATCTGACCAACAAATGCAGTATTCCAAACCGACTGGTTAGAACTGAAACTCATAGCCGCCATAAGCTCGATCTCATCCAACTCTTCACGGGATAGTGCTTCACAATAAACATGCCCTCCCAGTGTCTCCCCAACAGCATAAGCACATAGTAAGTCCCCACTGGCATAGGCACCTTGAGAAGTATGCTCAGGCAGTGAACGAGAGCCATGATAGACAAATTGGTCATTGCTAAAAACTTGATCCGCTGTAACTTGCGCCATTTCACCTGACTCGAACGCTAAGTGAATCAGTCCGTGGTATGTCGGCATAAATTCCAACACGAAGAAATTCGATACATAATCGTGACGATACAAAAAGGTGCCGTGATTCAAGCCTTCCTCAACAGACAAACCAATGGTCGCTTGGTTCAGTATGCTCCAATACACTGAGTTCGCATCCATATTAGAGGTAATCGACTCACCAAAGCTTTCCAGAATGTATGCCACATATTCCAGCTCTAAGTCTGTATCAAGACCCGATTGGTTCTCAGCAACGATAGTCGAAAAATGAGGACGTGCAGCCTCGACTGCTTGTAATACTAGTGATTGATTAGTCATGATAGCGCCCTCCAATTAACGGCAGTACTTCGGAATAGTGATAGAAGTGATTCCTGATAGATTCACGCGTTTTGTCCATACGCCTGTAGAAAGGCAAGTCGCCAATGTATGTAGCCCATCTTTGAACTTAATCATCGATTCTTCCTTTCTTTGTAAGTCATAGACTTCACATAAATCAGCATCGACATACTCAATGCATGCAAACAAGAAGGCACCCAAGTTCACCTCAAGCAAGCTTGCTACGTAGGTATAGAACGCTTCTTGAATGTGATATCCCAAGTTACCCGCTTGCTTGGCAAACGCATCAGGGTCCGTACTCGCAGTTGTTTTTACATCAACAGCAATACAGTCGAAGCGTAGCCAGTCAAAGCGACACTTGAGCCACAAGCCAGTTTCTGGGCAGTGAGCGATAAAGGAGATCTCTGGTAACCCATCTTGAATCAATGCATCTGCATCAACATTATCTCGACATGTTTCGTGTACGCGGTGTGCATCGTCCCAGACAATGGCATCAATCGCTTTTTTACCTTTATGGATAGCCTTATTGTTGTGCTCTTCTAAAACCGTATCCCAAAATTGCAGGGTCGGTTCTACTGCCAATAACTCTTTCATCAAACGCTCTTTATTGGCGCTTTTTGGCACATTAGGGATGTTAAGCTTCTCAACAAGCGCTTGCATTTCTGCGACCGTTCTAAGGGCATTTGGGTAATCAGCTGGCACAATATCGCGGTAATAGCGGTCATAGAACCCATGAGGCTCTAGGACCAACTCATGACCATAAGTGCCTGCATCAAAGGTGCGTTGCAGCGACTTCGACACGGTTCTACCACGGTCAATATCGCTTATGTATTTTCTGTAAAAGTGGGCAGGGGATTTCTTTACAAGCAGTTTCAACTGAGATGATGAATACGCGGGTAGGGCATGGTAAACCTCGTTCTCCATACCAATGTAAATCCCCTCGATGAGCTCACCTTTTTCATCGAGCCAGCTCGGGGACCCATCTTTGTTGTATGCCTTAAGCACATCACAAGTACTACCATCAAATTTGAATGGAGTAACCGAATCTCTTAGCGAGCTAATCATTTCAGTAATCATAATATGCCTTCTTAAACTTGTTTGTGATGTTATGAATATACATCACGAAATCCATTTTTTAGTAGTAATCTCCCCCCACTTTGAAAATTAGCGAATTCTCCTTGAGCCCTTATATATCAATGTCTTTGAAAGAAATCCTAACTGTCTAAACCAGTCCAAAATCGGTGTATAACCAATGATGACAGAATCAAAAATGGACATCGAATATGCTAGGTATGAACTATGTAATTCCATACGCCAAACACAGAACAAATACTGGCAGTGGCGCAGGTGTGCCGTTGATATTGAAATCGAAAGGGCTCGCAAATGGTGAAGGACTTTATGGTGATTGCTTTAACTTGCCGATAAAGCAAGGCGGGGTGTGGTTGAAAGAAGCCGAAATGGAATCAATGCTCACGAGCACGCTGGTGGAGCTCGGTAAGATACCGAAGAAATTTATAATCACCCGGTTGAACTTAGGACCAAAGGCTGTTCCTGATGAGTTGTTTCTCAATATCTTTGCGAGACATCCTCTGCCCTCAAATGTGAAGCTCAATGGTGTTTGGGCAAGAACGCTTACCCCCGAGTCGCCGTTTGTACTTTCTGTTATCGACCTTCGTGGCCAGAAGTGTGAATTATCCGTGACGGAAAAAGTCAGCCTGCTGCTGGGCAATGTATCCGGAGAAGTCGCGATACTGTCAGACTCCCCTTATACGACCTTTCCAAAGTGCCAATATCAAGCCAAGATGCTGAACGCGGATTATGACAATGATGGCCGTGTAGCTGGGCGGCTATTGAATTTTGAACAGCTACAGCTTTCTAATGCGGCTGCGCTTTTGATCGATGAATCTACGAAACCAGAAAGACTTCAACAAGTTCTCCATTGGTGTGAGTTGTATCAAATAAAGGTCCGAAAGATAGACGCACGGCACGGTCAACAATAAATATTGCCAATTAACGCCCGAAAATTGGCTCTTTAATTGAAAACATCGTTTGAGGGAAACGTTACCTTATTACCGTCTTTACGTTTATTGGTAACTCTATGATCCACTTCCTAACTATTGCTGCCGCCATTTGGGTACTTAAGTATCTGATGGAGCGCTTCCAAAAGAGCAGAGTACTCGTGTTTATCACGGGAATAGTTGGTGTACCTTTACATGAACTCGGACATTACCTGATGTGCAAATTGGTTGGGTTTAAGGTAACCGAAGTGAAACTGTTTCAAATGCCGACTCAAGATAATCCCGTGCTCGGCTACGTAAATTACGAATACCCAATGACCATCTCCGGTTCAATTCGAAAAGTAATAGTCAGTATTGGCCCAATTTTCACAAGCATCGTCGCACTGTATTTCCTCTCACCACAAGTGACACCGTATCTTTTTAATAACAACACAATTGACCTAACGTTGTTCATGAATAAAGCAGGGTGGCAACAGTGGTTTCTCATCTGGGTTTTATCTTCAGTAACACTGCACATGCTTCCATCTCTCACTGACATCAAAATCGCAATGGCTGGCTCACTGTGGATTGGGGTGTTTACTTATGTCGGCTTAATCTACGCAGCTTCACACACCACAACCGTTCTAAGCAGCGTCAATATCTATCTGGAAGAAATGGCAGGTTTGATGAGTGTTGGGGCAATCATCGCAACGGTCCCAGTCGCTATAACGCTACTTCAATTTATTTTCTCAACGATGAGTTCGCGTATGTATAACAAAAGCGTTAATTCATTAAAAAGAGACTAGACCAATGAAAATGACTCAAAAGAAAACATTAGCTGCGTTCATGATTTCAATCATGGCAGTCGGTTGTGCATCTAACGACATGACCAAATTGGAAGTAGAAAAGGCGAAGCATGACGCAACGGTTGACCGTGTGGATGAGACACTGAGTAACATTCCATCTTGGTACATGAAACCACCGAAGTCTAACGGTGAAGGCTTTTTTGCAGCCGGAACAGGAATGAGTTCTGACTTAGACATGGCGGTAACCAAAGCGAAGATTAACGCTGAGTTCGAATTGGCCAAGAAATATCGCCAAATCGTATCGGGCAGTGAACGTGCGTACACATCAGAAACAACCAATTCAGCAACAACGGAAAGCAAAGTCGTATCGTTGACCGAAAAGACAATCGATAAGCTGGTGGCGAACGCACAGCTCTCTGACTATGACGTAACGGATACAGAAATTATCCGTGAAGGTACTCAGTACCGCGTCTACTTATTGTCATTCATGCCATACGATTCGAACAATGATGGCAATGATGACTTATTCCGTGACGTTCGAGCAGCAAGCGACATTGCCTTTAAAGACTTAGAGCGTCGTGTAGATAAGGCAACAAACGGCAACGCTGTTGAGTAGGGTGGTGCCGTGTGAAGGCCATCAATCATCAAATAACAACAGCAAGCGCCTATTACATCTGCATGAATACCATGCAAGACACATTCTATTGGATGTCATTTGCAGGTATGGGTTTCGCGATGTTAGGAGCATTACTGCCTGACATTGACACCAGACATAGCAGGGTAGGGCGCATTGTTCCGTTTTTGAGTATACCGATTGAAGGCATTCTCGGGCATCGAGGAGCGCTACATAGTTTACTTGCCGCGTTCGGGCTTTGGTTCTTATGTGCGACGTATGAGTTTCCTTGGGCATACTCGCTGACATTTGGCTATATAGGTCACCTGGTGGGGGATGCTTGTACCAAATCAGGCGTCAATTTCTTTTGGCCGATCACTACTCGGTATCGAGTGCCGCTGACGCCAGCAAGTAATGGCTTCTTTGAGGCGGTAACGACTGTTAGTTTTTTTTGTTTAGCGATGTACATCGGAGTACAAAATTAAAGTGGTGAAGATTCGATCAATTTCAATTTGGTTGACCTAATAGTCAAGGCAAACAGTCATATCAATTTCAATTTGGTTGACCTAATAGTCAAGGCGAACAGTCATATCAATTTCATTTTGGTTGACCTAATAGTCAAGGCGAACAGTCATATCAATTTCATTTTGGTTGACCTTGCAGTCAGGGCGAACAGTCATAGATGGTTGAACCACAAAAGAACAACTGGTAAACACAAAACTGTTGAACACATGCTTCTATCTAACTGAAAAGAAAGGGGGAGACGCTTATATCGGTATGGATATCAGATTTAAGTTGAGTACGATTCATATCTGTATCAACTGAAGACTTCGTATAGTCACGCTGTACAGTCATATTAATTTCAAATCGAGACACCATATAGTCACGCTGTGCAGTCATGTCATTTTCAAATGATGACATTGTATAGTCACGCCGTGCAGTCATGTCAGTTTCAAAAACTGACTCGGTA
>NZ_JBFRJM010000072.1:0-1259 GCF_041468865.1 Vibrio sp. 10N.286.52.C3
AACTTCTCACTGACTTGGATAACCCACCTAGCCATGGTGGTACGTGATAGCTCGATACCCGACTGGGTAAACAGCGATTCTTGACGATAAAGTGGCATCGCGTATTGGTATTTTCCAAGAATGATGTTGGTCAGCAAACTTTCTGTGGCGAAGCTTTTAGGGATGAGGCTCTGAGGGGATGGCTTCTGAACGATTCGGCTGCTGTCGCCTGTTTTCTCGCACTGGCGGCAAGCGTACTTAGGACGAACATATTCCAACACTTTGAGTACCGCTGGCGTGAACTCTAGCTTCTCGCTGCGGTCTTCCCCGATTTTATGCAGGCTATGATTGCAGCAAGCGCACTGCTTTTCATGGTCGTCTAAATCGAGTTCGATAACCTCACGAGGTAAGGTCTTTGGAAGTGGCTTACGTTTTCCGCGTTTTTTCGTTGTGGTGGTTGTCGTCACCTCAACCTCGTCTTCTTTAACGGCTTCACATTCCGCTTCGTTGAAGAAGTCACCTTGTGATTCATCGTAAGGCTTTATTCTCGATTAACTCATTGTAAAATTGTTTATTTGATGGGTTCATGACCGATAATTGTGAAGCCTGAAAGCAGTCTATCAAGCTCAAATTGAGTCAGGGTAAACACCTCGTTTTTCTCTTTTGAAGGCCACTTATACTTGGCTTTTTCGAGGCGTTTATACCAGAGTGCGAAGCCTGTTTTATCCCAATACAACACTTTGATTTTGTCGCGCTGTTTGTTGGTGAACAGGAACAGTGCGCCACTTCCTAAAGGTAAGTCGGTGTCACTTTCGATAATCGCAGCAAGACCGTTGATGGACTTTCTAAAATCGACGCTTTCACGATACAAGTAAATCTCTGGAGCGCTGAGCATGCGTTTCATGATAACGCACCGATAAGCTCTGCGAGATAGGCCGCTGGCGTGCCTTGAGGAATGCTCAGCTCCACATCATTGATGAGAAGTGTCATGTTCGCCGTAGCTATCTGGGCCTGATACTTGGTTGTCTTTTCAACGATTTCGGCTTTAACAAATCCGACAGATTCCGATTGGCTTGCTGTTTGGAGTTGACGCCGTTTGGCAAAGAACGTGGATAAACTCAGTCCATGCTCTTCACAAAAAGCGCGTTGGGTAACACTGCTGCTTTCATATTGCTCAAACAGTGCTTGCCATTCTAGGTTGGTGCGTCGTTTTGCCATTTCAACTCTCCTTTGGGTTGGAGAGTTGATCTTATTCTTCGTGCTGAAAGATTAGAATGCGG
>NZ_JBFRJM010000073.1:0-281 GCF_041468865.1 Vibrio sp. 10N.286.52.C3
GCTGAAAGATTAGAATGCGGTGTTCATAACACGCTTACGTTGAACAAGCTTACTGGGTTAGGTATGCCTGAAACTTGTCGTATTGACTAAAAAGCATGCGAAACTGGGTGGATCTATTTCTAAACTGAATTACGCAACAAAGCCTATCAGGTATTGGCAGTAGAGAAGAAAACAGGCGAGTTTGTGGATTACTGTAAGGGCTTTAAAGAGGATGAGTTCAGAAAGAAAATGGCTGCTATAAAGATCACGGATAGGTAATTAAATGGTTCATCGCGGATTAG
>NZ_JBFRJM010000074.1:0-24020 GCF_041468865.1 Vibrio sp. 10N.286.52.C3
AAAGTGTGCTCGCGCCCTGGGGTATCAATAGCTGGAAGAAGTGCGACAATTCTTTGGCTGATAAAGCGGGATCTGAACGCCACATTGAGGGTTACTGCTCAGAAGCTGCGGGTAGTGTGCAGCCAGCGTTATTGGCGAGAGGCTTACGCCGCGTTGCGATCGAATTGGGTGTCGAAATTCACGAAAACACAGAAATGACATCACTCGACTATGGCTCTCCCGCTCGAATTCAAACCAAAGGCGGGTCAGTATTTGCGGATAAAGTGATTTTGGCACTCAATGCGTGGATGCTCGATCACTTCAAAGAGTTCAAACGCAGCATTGTGGTTGTCTCTTCAGATATGGTGGTGACCAAGCCCATTCCGGAAAAGCTCAAGCAATTTGGCCCAGAGAAAGGGGCGGCGGTGGTAGATTCGCGTATCTTTGTCCACTACTACCGAGATACCCAGGACGGACGACTCATGTTGGGCAAAGGCGGCAATAAATTCTCGTTTGCGAATCAGGTTGAAAGCATGTTCAACCAAACGACTAACTACCTACCGATTCTCAATCAATCGTTCCAAAAATTGTTCCCTAAATTGGAACAAAGTGAATTCGATTACAACTGGTCTGGCGGCTCAGATCGTTCGGTCACCGGATTGCCATTTTTCGGTAATCTAAAAGGCCAAAGCAACATCTATTATGGGCTTGGTTACTCTGGAAATGGCGTTGCTCAAACCCGTATGGGCGGGAAGATTTTGTCAGCAATGGTGCTCGATATCGACAATGCTTGGACACGAAGCGGTTTAACTAAAGGCCCGTTAGGACACTTCCCGCCAGAGCCATTTCGTTGGGTAGGTGCGATGATGGTGCGTGATGCGGTACGAAGAAAAGAGAACGCGGAAGATTCGGGTAACACGCCATTGTGGCTAGATAAACAGTTATCCAAACTCGCAGGTGCGGCGGGCAAAGCCGACAAGGTTGAATCATAGATTAATCTTGCGTTTAAATTAGAAGTTTACATTAAAGCTCTCAGTGATTTATGGGCAAGTCACTGAGGGCTTTCAACGTTGAACGAACTGTTAATGCTGAACAAATAGCAATCCTTAATGCTTATTATATCTGCAATATAACTGTCATTTAGCTACTATAAATTTGTCACTCAACTGCAATATTCTCAGTTTAAATTTGGTATATACCATATAGAGAGTGCTGTAGTATGAGCAACCAAACTTATTTGAATATTGAAAACGTTGTAAAGCAATTTGGCCAATTTACAGCGTTAAAAGACATCTCCCTATCGATAGATAAAGGCGAGTTCGTCTGCTTCCTTGGCCCATCTGGCTGTGGAAAAACCACCTTATTACGTGCGATTGCAGGCCTAGACTTACCAACGTCAGGTTCTATTGAGCAGAACGGTAATGATACGACCTTCTTGCCACCAGAAAAGCGCGACTTTGGCATCGTGTTCCAATCTTACGCTTTGTTTCCAAATCTCACTGTGGAAGAAAACATTGCGATTGGTCTGAAAAACCAAGGCATGTCGACCAAAGAAGCCCTTGAGACGGTTGAGTCTTGGTTAGAGACCATTGGCTTACCAACGTCTGGTCAGAAATTTCCAAATCAGCTATCTGGTGGACAGCAGCAGCGTGTTGCTCTGGCTCGCGCATTAGCCTTGTCTCCAGGCTTGTTGCTACTCGATGAACCGCTTTCTGCGTTGGATGCGAAGGTAAGAACACACCTACGTGATGAGATCTGCCAACTGCAACGCAAATTGGGTATCACCACTATTATGGTGACGCACGACCAAGATGAAGCGTTAACGATGGCAGACCGTATTGTCGTGATGAATCATGGTGTTATCGAGCAGGTCGGTGCTCCTCAAGAGATCTACCAAAAACCTGTCAGTCGTTTTGTGGCTGAGTTTGTTGGTAGCATGAACTTTATTCAAGCTTCTGTTGCGGCTCAAGGCAAGATGCGTATTGCTGAGTCAATGCTGCCGTTACCTGGCTTAGATAATCTCACGCCAAATCTGGGTGATGTTTTTGATATTGCCGTTCGTCCAGAGCAAATCCAGTTTGTTGATCGTTTTAGTGAATCCTTGCCAGTGAGAATCGTATCAAGCGAATTCTTAGGGGCGTTTTATCGTGTTGAGTGTCAATTGCAACATGACTCAACGGCGAAAGAGATCATCGTTGATGTACCCGTCAAAGAGTTCAACCGATTGAAGCTGCGTCGCAGTGATATTCGTTACGTGGCGTTTGATCAAGAAGGCCTTAGAGCTTACTCATCGAAAAGCCTGCAAGTGATGAAAGACGAGGCGGCGTAATCAATCATGGAATCGACTCAAATGATGCAATCTAAGCTGCTAATTCAACGACGAGTACAACCTTTTCTGGCTCGGTTAAGCAAAGACAACGTAATTCTATTTGGGCTGTTGGCCTTTTTGTCTGTGGTCATGACGTTGTTTATCCTGATGCCACTGTGGGCAATGTTGAAAAAGAGTGTTCAGAACGCAGACGGTGAATTTGTAGGTTTACAGAATTTCGCTACGTATTTTGCGTCTCAAAGCCTGTGGCAGTCGGTAGGCAATACCTTCACGCTTGGATTGCTAGTGACCGTAATCGTGGGTGTCTTGGCGTTTGGTTATGCCTATGCGCTAACTCGTTCATGCATGCCTTTTAAGGGGCTTTTTCAAGTACTGGGTTCTGCGCCTATTCTTGCTCCGTCACTGCTTCCTGCAATCAGTCTTATCTTCTTATTTGGTAACCAAGGTATCGCTAAAGAAGTCTTGGGGGGCAACTCGGTTTATGGTTTGATTGGTATCTCACTGGGCTTGATATTTTGGACGTTTCCACACGCCTTGATGATTCTAACCACCTCATTAAGAACCTCTGACGCTCGCCTTTATGAGGCAGCACGTGCACTCAATACTTCATCGTTAAAAACTTTCTTTATGGTGACGTTACCTGCGGCAAAATACGGCTTGATCAGTACCCTGATCGTTGTGTTTACGCTGGTGGTTTGTGACTTTGGTGTGCCAAAGGTGATAGGTGGTAGCTACAACGTGTTATCGACTGACATCTTTAAGCAGGTGGTTGGTCAACAGAACTTCTCTATGGGTGCAGTAACCAGTATCTTGCTGCTATTACCTGCGTTGCTTGCGTTTACCGTTGACCGCTGGGTTCAAAAGAAACAAAAGAGCTTGTTTGATACTCGTTCTGTCGCGTACCAACCTGAACCTAGTTCACTACGTGATGGCTTATGTTTCCTTTATTGCACCATCATCTCTGCTGCTGTGGCTATTGTGTTGGGCATGGCGATATACGGTTCGATGGTCACCTTCTGGCCTTGGAACAAAGCGCTGACGCTAAACAACTACAACTTCGCAGAAATGAGTACTTATGGTTGGGCGCCATTCTTCAACTCCTTAACGCTTGGTGCTTGGACTGCGGTTATTGGTACTGTTCTGATTTTCTTAGGTGCATACTGCATTGAGAAAGGTCGCGCCTTCGGTCCTGTTCGTCAAGCGATGCAAATGCTCAGCGTTGTTCCGATGGCCGTTCCGGGTATGGTGCTGGGTTTGGGTTATATCTTCTACTTCAATGATTTGAGTAACCCACTTAACTTCTTGTATGGCACGATGGCGTTCTTGGTGATTAATACCGTGGTTCACTACTACACGGTAGGGCACATGACGGCGTTAACGGCATTGAAACAACTGCCTTCCGAAATTGAAGCAACAGCGGCTTCGGTAAACTTACCGCAATACAAGCTGTTCTTTAAGGTGACGGTACCTGTTTGTCTGCCGGCGATTTTAGATATTGCGACATACCTGTTTATTAATGCACTTACCACGACATCTGCGGTAGTATTCTTGTATTCTACCAATACGATTCCAGCGTCAGTATCAGTACTGAATATGGACGATGCAGGTCAAACCGGTGCAGCAGCAGCGATGGCGGTGATGATCATGATATCTGCAGCGAGTGCGAAGTTGATTCATATGCTAATCAACAAGTTATTCGATAAGCGCACCCAAGCTTGGCGTAAACGCTAGCGAACCACTTATATTGCAGTTGGCCAAGGAGTGGCTGACGACAAGAACAAGAATGAAAGGAAATGAAGTGCAGTACGTAAAAATCAAAGATGTCATCGTAGAGCAGATAGAGTCGGGGATGTTAACACCACGACAGAAGCTGCCTGCGGAACGTAAGCTGGCTGAATCGTTTGATACGACTCGAGTTACCTTACGCGAAGCCTTGTCTTCACTTGAAGCGGAAGGGCGCATTTATCGAGAAGACCGACGTGGTTGGTTTATCTCTCCAGCGCCACTGCGCTACGATCCAACACAAACGCTGAACTTCACCAATATGGCTCTATCGCAGAATCGACAGCCGAAAACTGAGTTGGTGGCGGCGAAAGGAATGTTAGCAACCAAGGAGGCGACTCGGCTTCTTGAGTTACAACCTTTCTCGGACGTTTATCGAGTAGACAGAGTTCGTTATCTTGAAGATAGGCCGGTTGTGTATGTGACCAACTACATTCGACCAGAGTTGTTCCCTAACTTGCTTGATTATGACTTGTCTAAATCGTTGACGGACATCTACCGCGAACACTTTGGTGTGGTGTATCAGAAGATCCGTTACCGAGTGAGCACAACGTCTTTACTTGGCGAGACAGCGCAAGCCCTGCGTGCGACTTCTGGCTCACCTGCAATGGTTGTTGAGCGTGTTAACTACAATCAAAACGGCGATCTGATTGACTGTGATATTGAGTATTGGCGTCATGACGCGATCAGTATTGAGTCAATCGCGCAGCTAGAGCGCTAGTCATACGTTAGAACGTTAGCATATCTGTAACTCTGTGGGCTTGCCCAATTGAATCGATCAAAGGTCTCTTACCAAGAGGCCTTTTTTATCCCCCGTTTTCAGCGACGGCTTTTATACGTCAGTTAATAAGTTAGGAATGAAATGGAATTCTCTGCCATCGTCATCGTGATAATTTCGGCTCTGCTTCATGCGGGTTGGAATGTTCTAGGTAAATCTAATCAAGGTTCGGGGTCGTCTTTTTTCCTTGCTTCTGGCTTTGCCGCTGCCGCGATCTTGACGCCTTACCTAATTTGGTATGTTGATAACGTTGGATTTTCAAACATCTCATTTCCATTTTGGCAATTGGTTTTGTTGAGTGGGATTTGCCAAATTGTTTATCAAATTGGGCTAGGTGCTGCATATAAACAGGCCGATATTGGGGTGATTTACCCGATGGCACGAGCGCTGCCCGTGTTGATGGTGGGTTTAGGCACGGTGTTGATAGGCTATGAGCTGTCACCTAATCAATGGTTTGGCTTCACCTTGATTACCTTGGGTTGTTTGTTTGTACCACTTAAGAAGTTTTCAGATTTTAGGTTAAAAGCGTATCTCAACCTTGGCGTACTGTGGGCGTTAATCGCGGCCATTGGTACCACGGGTTATTCCATCATTGATAAAGAAGCGCTTCTGTTACTCGATCCTTTGAGCACACCAGTTATAACTAACAAGCACACCGCGATTTTCTACCTAGGCATTCAGTTTTGGGCGATTGTGATTCCGCTGAGTGTTTGGTTATTCGTAACCAACCAAAGAATCGAGTTTACTAATGCTTGGATACTACGAAAGAAAGCCACGCTTGCAGGCATTATGATGGCTTCGACTTATGGTTTGGTGTTATTTGCGATGACTATGACAGAGAACGTCAGCTTGGTTGTGGCACTTAGGCAAGTAAGTATCATCTTCGGCGTAGTGATGGGGATCTACTTTTTAAAGGAAAAGTGGCACGTTACACGTGGTGTAGGCGTCGTTTTTATCATTGCAGGTTTAGTTATCTCACTGACTTAAAAAGAAATTAAATCCTACCTCCAACCTGTAATGTGACTTTTCAGTCACATTGCCCTTATTGATAGCAAACGTTTTACTAATGTTAAAGATGTGATCCTTCTCATAGACAAGGTTATAAAGTTACCGGTAACATCCACCTCAGCGTTACCGGTAACATATAATAACAAGCCGGACTCTGTGAAACTCATAAGGATACCCAAATGAAAGCTCTGACTAAAACGCTGATTGCCGCTTCCCTCACTGGTCTATTTGCTACTTCAGCAATGGCTGCAGACTTTAAACTTAAGATTCAATCTTCAGATCCATCTGGTGATTTGAACTTCAAGGTTCAGCAGAAGTGGGCCGAGCGCGTAGAAACGATGTCTAACGGACGTATCGATATCGATCTATTGCCTGTTGGTGCTGTGGTTAAGCACACAGAAACGCTAGGCGCGATCAAAATGGGTATCTTAGATGGCCACATCACAGCAACAGGTTACTTCTCTGGTAAAGATCCAGCATTCGGCCTTATCGGTAACATGGTTGGCGCATGGTCAGACACAACGCAACTGCTTCAGTACATGAACTACGGCGGCGGTAACGAGCTAATGACTGAACTGTATAAGCCTTACGGTGTTCAGTTCGTTGGTGCTTCTACTACGGGTGTTGAGTCTTTCATTTCTAAAAAACCAATTGATGGTGTCGCGGATCTTAAAGGTCTTAAACTGCGTGCACCTGAAGGCCTAGTACAACAAGTATTTGCAGCTGCGGGTGCGACTCCGGTAAACCTGCCGGGTTCTGAAGTATTTACTGGCCTAAGCAAAGGCGTAATTGATGCAGCGGACTACACGGTATTCTCTACCAACCAAAAAGCGGGCATGAACGACATTGCAACACACCCAGTTCAACCGGGTTTCCATTCACTACCGCTTATCGATATCTCTATTTCTCAGAAGAAATGGGACAAGATGCCAGCTGATCTACAAACAATGCTGCAAACATCAGTTCGTGACTTCTCTTACGACATGACAACTCAGCTGAAAATGGCTGACCAAGCGGCATTGAAAGAAGCTCAAGCGAACCCAGAAATCACTATCCATGATTGGTCTCAAGAAGAACGTAAAAAGTTCCGTGAAATCGCGAAAGGTCAATGGAAAGTATTTGCAGAGCGTTCTGATAACGCAGGAAAAGTTTACACCTCAGTGACTGTGTTCCTAGAAGAAAACGGCTTACTGTAATTTAAACTTAGTTTACTGAAGGGGGAGGGCATTGCTCTCCCGTATTCTCCCAGGAAATTTGGCCCATGACCGACAAAACTCCCCATGCCCCAGCTGAAAACGACGAGCAACCAAGAAATGCGCTTGATCGTTTTGTTATAAAGTTCAGTAATCTCGTGAGCTGGTTTTTTATCTTTACTGTATTGATTTCATTTTATGAAGTTGTGATGCGTTACGCATTCGATGCCCCGACCACATGGGTACATGAAACAGCTTCTTTCATCGGTGGTTCTTTATTCATTATTGGTGGCATCTACGCGTTTGCTGCGAATAAGCATGTACGTGTGGTTCTTATTTACGACTCAGTGTCTAACCAAGCACGCAAATATCTTAATCTTGTTCACCACATTGTAGGTTTGGCCTTTGCCGGCATGCTCGCTTATGCGGCTTACTTCACCGCAGAGGAAGCATGGTTTGCACCTTGGGGTGAATTCCGCCTTGAAACATCAGGGTCAGTGTTAAACGCGCCTTATCCTGCGCTGCTGAAAGGCCTGATTTTTGTCGTTTTGTGTGTTCTTGTTGTCCAGTTTGTATTGCACCTAATCCAAGAGTTGATGGGTCTAAGGAAGAATGACGATGTTTGATTTATCTTCTATTGGTATCGCATGGGGCAGCTTGCTCATGCTGGTTATGATGATTGGCTTGCTACTGACCGGTATGCAGCTAGCGTTCGTAACAGGCTTTGTCGCGATTTTCTTCACTCTATGCTGGTTTGGCCCTGATGCCTTACCTTTGATCGCAAGCCGTACCTACAGTTTTGCTTCTGGTTATGTGTTCTTAGCAGTACCGATGTTCGTTTTGATGGCGGCTTTATTAGACCGTTCGGGCATTGCTCGCGATTTGTTTGATGCAATGAAATCTGTCGGCCGTAAAGTTCGTGGTGGTGTGGCAGTACAAACCTTATTAGTCGCGGTTCTATTGGCTTCGATGTCAGGCGTTATCGGTGGTGAAACGGTACTACTGGGTATTCTCGCACTGCCACAAATGCTTCGTTTGGGTTATGACCGTAAGCTTGCTATCGGTACAACCTGTGCAGGTGGCGCACTTGGTACCATGCTTCCGCCAAGTATCGTACTGATCATCTACGGTATGACAGCTAGCGTATCGATTGGAGACCTGTTCAAAGCGTCTTTCTTGCCAGCGTTTATTCTTGCGGGCTGTTACATCGGCTACGTGTTGATTCGCTGTAAGCTGAATCCTTCTCTGGCTCCTCTTCCGAGTGATGATGAGACAGAAGAAGATATCGCAAATCAGCCAAGCTACTTCAAGGCTCTGTTCTTCCCACTGCTTTCTGTAGCAACAGTTCTAGGTAGTATCTACACGGGTATCGCTTCAGTAACAGAAGCGTCTGCTTTGGGTGTGGTTGGTATCATGATCAGTGCGCTAATCCGTGGTGAACTGAACTTCAGCATGTTGAAAGAGAGTGCCATCGCAACTATGCGTACCTGCGGCATGATCATGTGGATTGGTATCGGTGCTAGTGCATTGGTTGGTATTTACAACCTGATGGGCGGTATTGATTTTGTTGAAGAAACCATCCTTGCGCTCAGTGGCGGTAACGCGACAGTAACGCTATTAATCATGATGGCTATCTTACTGGTTCTAGGCATGTTCCTTGACTGGGTAGGTGTGGCACTTCTAACAATGCCAATCTTCGTACCAATCATCACTGGCCTTGGGTTCGACCCAGTATGGTTCGGCGTTGTGTTCTGTCTAAACATGCAGGTGTCGTTCTTGTCACCACCGTTTGGTCCCGCGGCCTTCTACCTGAAATCGGTAGCACCAAAAGACATCAGCTTAGGTGAGATTTTCTCTTCACTACTGCCGTTCATTGCACTTCAAGTATTGGTGTTGGCACTGGTTATTATCTTCCCTCAGCTCGCGCTTTGGTGGCAATAACAGCAAAGGTTCCAGAGCGAATCTAATGTTCAGGAACCGATCATCAGCAACACAAGTTTAACTATTAGATTCGATTGTCAGCCCCTGTTTTGGTTGGGGCTTAGGGAAGGCTTGCCTTATGAAAAGCAAAAAAATACTCGTGATGGGCGTATCTGGATGCGGAAAAAGCCTAATTGGTAGCCGTATCGCACAGGCTTTAGAGCTTCAATTCTTTGATGGCGATGACTTCCATCCGCAAAGCAATGTAGAAAAAATGCGTCAAGGTATTCCGCTGACTGACGAAGATCGTCAAGGATGGCTAGAAACACTCAACAAGCAATACATTGAGCAGCCAAGTGCTGTGATTGCATGTTCTGCATTGAAACCTCAATATCGCGACATTCTACGGAAGAACAATGAAGGTTTAGTTATCGTGTACCTACAAGGTAGCTTCGACACCATTTGGAACCGCCACAAAGCGCGCGAGAACCATTACTTCAATGGTCAAGAAATGTTGAAAAGCCAGTTCGCAACCTTGGTTGAACCGAATGAAGCCGATGCGTTGTTTGTTGATATCTCACAAGATGTCGAACAGGTAGTAGAAAGTGCACTCAAACAAATTAAGCAGATAGGCTAAACCATGACTCAGTTAAAAAACGACATCGCGATGATTGGTTTAGGCGTTATGGGCAAAAGCCTAGCACTCAACCTACTGGATAACGGCTTTAACGTTGCTGGCTTTGACTTGAATACAGACAACATTGATCGCGCCAGTTCAGAAGCAAAGTTGCTTAATGAATCGTTTACTGGTAAAGGTAAGTTCACACAAGGGGCTAGCCTTGAGCATGTGCTGCAAGGGCTCGCGAAGCCGCGTGTAATCGCTTTGTCGGTTCCTGCAGGAAAGCCTGTCGATATCGTAATGAGTAATTTGCTAGAAGCCGGTTTAGAGAGCGACGATATTGTTATCGATACAGGCAACAGTTTATGGACTGACACAGAAGCCCGCGAAGCTAACTATAAAGCCAAGCTTCGTTTCTTCAGCACTGCTGTATCTGGTGGTGAAGAAGGGGCTCGTGTTGGCCCGGCGCTTATGGCGAGTGGTGACCAATCGGCTTGGCAATATGTGAAACCGATGTGGGAAGCGATTGCTGCAAAAGTGGATGCTAATGGGCTACCGGTTGCTCAGTTTGAAGCGGGTGAAGCATGCGCTGCCTATGTTGGTCCTTCTGGTACAGGGCACTATGTGAAAATGGTACACAACGGTATTGAATATGCCGACATGCAGCTCATCTGCGAAGTGTATCAGTTCATGCGTGATGTACTTGAAATGCCAGCTCAAGAGATTGGCCAAGTTTTCGAACAGTGGAACAACGGTGTACTTAATAGCTACTTAATGGAAATCAGTGCCGACATTCTTCAACAAGAAGATTTGGCTACGGGTAAACCATTTGTTGATGTTGTGCTTGATAAGGCTGGCCAAAAAGGCACAGGCTTATGGACAGCAGTTAACAGCCTTCAGGAAGGCTGCCCAACTCCAACCATTGCACAGGCGGTTTATGCACGTGCGATGAGCGGTCAAAAATCACAACGTATTCAAGGGAGCAAACTGCTAAAAGGCAATGTTGCCGATGCGAGTCAGTTGGATAAAACAGAGGTTATTTCTGAACTTCACGATGCCCTATATTGCGCCAAGTTGTCTGTTTATGCACAAGGCTTTGATTTATTAAAGACAGCGTCAGACAAAGAGGGTTGGAATCTCGATTTCACTCAAATAGCTAAGATCTGGCGAGCAGGTTGTATTATTCGTGCAGCATTCTTACAAGGTATCACATCGGCTTATCAACAAAATGGTGAGCTGGCGAATCTGTTGTTTGACGAGGTTTTCATCAAACAAGTGGAAGAGCGTGAGCTTGCTTGGCGTATCGCCGTTGCTAACTCCGCTTTGTATGGTGTGCCGATGCC
Organism: Vibrio sp. 10N.286.52.C3; assembly: GCF_041468865.1. Lineage (NCBI taxonomy): Bacteria > Pseudomonadati > Pseudomonadota > Gammaproteobacteria > Vibrionales > Vibrionaceae > Vibrio > Vibrio sp. 10N.286.52.C3. The sequence continues at coordinate 10,952 of NZ_JBFRJM010000074.1, forward strand.
GGGGATCAGTTCTGCATTAAGCTACTTTGATTCTCTGCGCTGTGAAGTGTTACCAGCGAATCTATTGCAAGCGCAACGTGACTATTTTGGTTCTCATACCTATTCGCGAGTCGATAGAGAGGAAGCCGAAAAATTCCATGTTACTTGGAGTCAGTCCCCAAGAACTGAAGTAAAAGTAAACGCTTAAACAATCAATAACGCCCTCAACAAGAGGGCGTTTTTAATTATGATGCTGTATCAACATTTTACTAAATTAGGCTTCAAATTCCACGTCAGTCGGATGCACTGTTACCAGTAACATAACTCAAAAATAATAATTACTAATTATGTCGAATAAGAAAAAACGTCCAACATTACAAGATGTTGCCAACTTAGTTGGTGTCACAAAAATGACCGTCAGTCGCTGCCTGAGAGACTCTTCTCAAGTATCAGAAGCACTGCGAGATAAGATCAGTGCTGCAGTAGACGAGCTAGGTTATATCCCTAACCGCGCACCAGACATTCTTTCCAACGCAAAAAGCAATGCGATTGGTGTTTTGGTCCCCTCGTTAACTAACCAAGTTTTTGCTGAAGTTATTCGTGGTATTGAGCAAGTCACCGCGCCTGCGGGTTACCAAACCATGATTGCTCACTATGGCTATAGCGCAGAACTGGAAGAGCAGAGCATCGCTTCGCTTCGCTACTTTCTTACAACGTTGATGCGATTATCCTTTCAGAAAACGTGCACACTGATAGAGCGCGTAAGATGCTGCAGACTGTTTCTATCCCAGTGATTGAGATTATGGATTCGGTATCGCCAAGAATTGAACAAGCCGTCGGCTTTGATAACTTCGAAGCGGCAAGAGCGATGACTAAAACCATGCTCGACCGAGGGCGTACCAATATCGCTTACTTAGCGGCACGTATGGATGAACGTACGCGCTTGAAAATGGCAGGCTATGAGCATGCGATGCAAGAAGCCGACAAAACGCCAGTAACGCTGCAAACGGAAGACGCTTCCTCGTTTACTCTTGGTGCAAAGCTGATTGGTGAATTACTTGAGAAGCACCCTGAAGTGAATGGCATTTTTTGTACTAACGATGATTTGGCCATTGGTGCTTTTTACGAGTGTGTACGACGTGGTATTCAGGTACCAGAGCAGATGGCGATTGCAGGTTTCCACGGCCACGACATCACAGTGGCGATGACGCCGCGTTTAGCGACTGTCGTAACACCTAGGGAGCAGATCGGTAAAGTCGCTGCAGAGCAAGTTGTAGCGCGTTTGCAAGGTAACAATGAATGGGTGGCGAAGTTAGATCTCGGTTACGAGATTGAAGTGGGGGAGAGTATTTAATTTTACACTTCGACTTTGATTTTCATCGGATTCAAACTAAGACGCCCTTAACGAGATGAACTTCGCTAAGGGCGTTTTCTATTTATCTAGCAAGAAGATATATGTAGTGACAGGTTTAACCTGCTAAAGCTTGAGCATCTTGCTGTTTCAACACTTTGTGGCCATCTTCAGTGACACCACGTTTCCAGTAGCTGCTGATGTAGATGTTCTCTTTCGCGACTTCTTTTTCGTTGCGGAAGTATTGTCTTAGCTCACGCATGCTTTCAAATTCACACGCTGTCCATATTGAAACCTGACCTTCTAACCATTCTGTGTTGCGCACGGTTTGTGAAAGTGACTCTGAGGTTTCATCTTCAATTAACCAAGTGACTTTTATACCTTGAGGTACTTCAAGTGTTTGCTTGTCTGCTACTGAATTGATCTGAATGACAGCGTGGCCTGCTGCGTGTTCCGGGAGCGTTTTTACTTTTGCAGAAAGCGCAGGTAGGGACGTCATGTCTGCAACTAAGAAGAACCAGTCTGACTCTAGGTTAAGCCCCTGAATTAAACCAGGGCCAGCCACTGAAACCGTGTCACCCACTTTTGCGTTCATTGCCCATCGAGCCGCAAAACCACATTGCAAATCTGTAGTGATATGGCGAACAAAATCAACTTCAATCCACTGCTCTACAGGATTGTACTGACGAATGGTGTAAGTGCGCATGGTTGGGCGCTCACCTTCGTTTAGCTGGCTTAAATCAGTCGTGCCAAGTGGCGAGAATAAAAGCTTGATGTAGCCGCCGGCACATTCTGTTGGGTATTTACTTAATCCCTCACCGCTAAGCGTTATGCGCTGCATGTTTGGAGTAATTGTTGAGGTTTGAGTAACGGTTAATGTGATAGGGCTAGGCTTGCTCATATAAGGCTCTCTTAGATTTGGATTTCCACATCATAATCCTGAACTAAAAAACACTCAATACTAATAGTTATCATTTACTTTGATTTACACATGTACTACCTAACTTATACGACAGATCCTATTGAGAAACGGATCCTACAAAAAAGAGCCCTTTAGAAAACTAAAGGGCTCTTAGGATTGGTTTGACTCAGCGAACAGAATTAGCTGTTTGCTTGCTCTAGTTCAATCGTTTCTTCAGCGGCTTTCGCAGCTTCTAGCATCTTACGAATAATGAACGATGCTGCCATTGCGATACCTACCATCACGACGGCAAGAACAGTCAGCATTTGGAAGTAATCACCGTAAACCGTTTGCACGATCTCTTGTGTGATCTCTTGACCTTTCTCTAGTGCAATAGACGTTGAGAATACCGCGCCAACAATGCCTGATAGTGCGATAGCAACAGAGAACAAGCTTACTGAGAAGTTTTCAATGTGCTTAGGTGCAACAGACAGGATGAAGGCTACAACCATTGAACCTACAATCACTTCACCGAATGCTAGGAAGAAGTGAATCGCTAGGAAGACTTCTGGGCGGATCAGAATATCGTCACCAACTGTCGTTACTGCCATCGTAAGGATACCGAAAGCGATAGCCGTAAGGATGAAAGAGAAACCGACTTTGGTTGCAGTTGAGAAGTTAATGTTTTTCTTTTCTAGGTTAGAGAAGATACCCGCGATGATAGGGCCAGCAACCATACACCATAGTGGGTTCATTGCCATTGAAGCTTCAGGTGCGACAGGGATGAAACCAAATAGATCGCCACGCATTGTGTTGATCGCTACCATTGTCATCGAAGTCATCATCTGACCGTAGTACACGAAGAAACATGTCGTCAGGAATGTGATGATTAAGATAGTCCCCATTTTTAGCATGTCTGATTTCTTCGATTTCATCATCAAAGAGACAAAGTAGATGATCGCTGCACCACCGATTGCGTACACGATGTTTTGGCCAATATCCATGTTAGAGAACATGAAGAATACCAAGCCGATCATTGCTGCAGAAAGACCAAGGAACGCTGCCCAGTTTTTAGTGCTTACTGGTTTTTGGTCGATTTCAGCACTTGCTTCAACAAGGCCTTTGCGAACAAAGATCATCATCAGAAGCGCAGCACCGGCTAGCACCGCTGAAAGAAGGAAACCACCGTGGAAACCAACAACAAGTACTAGCATTGGGAACAGGTATTGGCCTAACAGAGCACCAATATTGTTTACTGAGTAGTTGATTGGGTAGCAGTTCTCAAAATCTTCTTGAGTTTTGAACGTGCGTTTGTAAAGACTTGGGTAAGAAGGGGACATCAAACCACGTGCATAACTTGCTAACGCAATACCACATAATGCCATCGGAACATTGGTTGCTGCTGCACCAAGTACCAGTAGAACGTAACCACTTGCGAACCCTAGGAAGGCAATGGTTAAAGATCGGTAGGCGCCTAAAAACTTGTCGGCGATAAAGCCACCTGCGATAGCAAATAGCGGTCCGATTGCAGAGAAAGCACCAACAACCATCATGGTGTCGGCTTCATTGTAGTTCAGATCTTCAAGGAAGAAACGAGTCAAGATCACCATGACGCCATAGAACGAAAGTCCGAACATCATTTGGCAGAACATCATTGATTTGTTTAATCTATTCCACATTATTTTATTCTCACGTTTGTATTAATATGTAGTGTAATTGCCCGATTATAATATCATTAGTAGTAATACATAAACTTAAACATCTGTCCCAAGCAGAACTTTACTCGATATATCTTTTCTTATGAGTGCATTCATATTTCTCATGAATGAGATTTGCAACGTTAGATTTTGCAAGTGGATGCATGGCGGTATGAAATTTAGCCATCATCATTTGTGGCTAAGTAATGAACTAATAAAGGGAAAGTTAGAGGTAGTCATTCTGTAAGTTATTTTGAGTGAGTATCACTTTCAATTAGCTGTTGGGCTTTAGCCAATAAAAAAGCCAGCTTGGTGGCTGGCTTTGTTGAGATATTGAAAACTAAGTTTACAAGAATGCTGTCTCTATAGAGGCTTTCTCCACTCGTGTTCCTGTCTTTTATTCACAAGGTGGTGCCATGTGGATCACGGCTAGGCCGCCTAAAGAAGTTTCACGGTACTTCTTGTTCATGTCTTTACCTGTTTGGTACATGGTCTCGATAACCTTGTCTAACGAGATAAGACACTTGCTGGTACGTTTCAACGCCATGCGCGATGCATTGATGGCTTTCATTGCACCCATTGCGTTACGTTCGATACATGGCACCTGAACAAGGCCACCGATCGGATCGCATGTCATGCCCAGTGAGTGTTCCATCGCGATCTCAGCGGCAATACAAATCTGTTCGTTGCTACCACCACGTAGGGCAGTTAGGCCTGCTGCGGCCATTGATGAAGAAACGCCGACTTCACCCTGACAACCTACCTCTGCGCCAGAAATCGAAGCGTTGGTTTTGTATAAGATGCCGATTGCGCCAGAGACTGCCAAGAAGTCTTTAAGCTGCTTGGTGTCTAGCTCTTTGATGAAACGATGGTAGTACATCAATACCGCAGGAATAACCCCAGCTGCACCGTTGGTAGGTGATGTCACGACCTGACCGCCCGCTGCATTCTCTTCACTCACGGCAAAGGCAAATAGGTTAATCCAATCCATGATCTCCATTGGATCGTTTTCAATCGAGGCATTCGCTTCAAGCTTTTTAAGCAGAGCAGGTGCTCGACGAGTGACTTCTAGGCCGCCATCAAGGATGCCTTCCGTGTCAAAGCCACGCTGCATACACAGAGACATCACCTTCCAAATTTGGTCGGCTTTCTGGTCAATCACATCCATACCTTGGAATGAAACTTCGTTACGTAGAATTAAGCCACCAAGGCTCAGTCCTTGTTGTTCGGATAGTTCAAGCAACTGATCAGCAGAAGAGAAAGGGAACTCAACTTGAGTTTCTGCTTCCTGTTTGCCGTTTTGTAGCTCATCAGCGGTTGCGATAAAGCCACCACCAATCGAGTAGTAGGTTTCCATATCCAGAAGGCTGCCGCTTTCGTTAAAGGCAGAGATAGTCATACCATTTTCATGCAGCGGAAGGTTGGTCTTGTGGAAGAGCAGATCGCTTTCTACATCGAAATAAATTTCATGGTTACCGCTAACCAATAGAGATTTATCTTCAATCGCCTTACGCATTGCTTGGTTAGCACTGGTGATTTTAATGGTGTCGGGGCGGTTACCTAGCAAACCTAACAAGGTCGCTCTGTCTGTGTGGTGACCAATACCCGTCAATGATAACGAGCCGTATAAGTCGATTTGAATACGCTTCACTTGCTTAAGCTGAGCATCAATTTTTTGGGTAAAGTTAAACCCAGCGATCATTGGTCCATTTGTGTGGGAGCTGGATGGTCCAACCCCAATTTTGTAGATATCAAAAATAGACAGCATAGTAACTTCCTGTGAAGACGGTTCGATGGACGAACTCTGTGTAAAATTTGTATTTGGTTAGTTGCACTTCTTTGAGTGAACCTGTTCTGTGGGTGAAACAGTTATGCGATAGAGCGTATTCATTGATTGAAAGGGCTCTTTTATCGACTAGTGCTAACAAGCATAGAGCGATGAAATACAAGAGCGTGCTATGTTTGCTGTAAAGCGACACGTTTATTCTTGTATTACCTAAGATGTCGCTATCAATAGTGAGCATTATTGCGAGCAACATATAAGAATTTCAAAATACTTTTGTTAACAAGTATTGTATACATAATTCACTCCATCTAATCCCCAAAACGAGACTTGAACATAAAATGAGCATTAATCACCTCCTTATTGTGCTGGGTAAGCGACTTAATGAGAATAAATTGACTGATGAAGGAATCAGTCGAGTTGATGCTTTGGTTGAGTATCTGGCGGAGCCTTTGGTAGAAGAGTCGAATCAGCAAACTGCGGTAGCATTTTGTGGTGGGCTAACAAAAGGGCAAACACTGTCTGAAGCCGACGCGATGCACCAGTACTTTAGAAAGCTTGAAAAGCAGCGTGAACATCCGTTTTCTTTAGGGGCGATTTTGCTCGAGCAGCACTCGACCAACACTGTCGAGAACATACAGAACTTGGCCTCAGAGATGATTGCAAGCGGGCTGTTTACTCGCGGGCAAAGTGTGCAAGTGACATTCGTTTCGAATGACTACCATTTACAACGTATATTCGAGATTCAATCGCTCATGGGCGAGCAAGGTTTGCTTAAAGTTCTCATCGAGAAGTGTTCCGCACTTGGGGTAGAGCAGCAAATAGATCGCAGGTTGGAGGCTCATGTTGCGGTGCCATACCCACATCAAAGTGCTCAGGGGCAATTGTTTCTGTTGATGGACGTACTGACGACCTACCGAGTTTATCTTGAAGGTGTTTGTGCGGGCGCATTTAAGCGAGATTTAGAGTTGGTTAGACGAGAGCCAGAAAGACTGTCTTTGGAAGCATTGATCACTGCCAAAGAGCTCGTTGGACGTTCATCTGACTTTGACATTGTGGAGAGTTTACTCCCAGCATTGGAGCGCTGTATCCAGCAGACTTCAGTGGGTACCGATGTAAAAAAAGTCAGGGAATACCTAGCTCTACTAGATACTAACCTGACTTTATTGAATCGTTATTTAGATCCGGAATCGGATCACACACATCGCTGGTGGCGATAGGTGATTATTTCTTTCTCGTGATGCCAATAACGGTCTTTAAACTCGCAAAGGCAATCAGACAGTAAGCTAGAAGCTCAGTGCCTTCTTCAGCGATGTTTTTAACCGCTCGAACGTAATCATCGCCCATAACATTGTGCCAGAAGGCTCATGTGTTTTTTTACAGTGATTAACTTTGGTTTTCTGAATCTTGCTCATGGTTATTGCGGTAGTACTCCCACTGTTCAATGCGCTCGCCGTCATCGAATACACAGTAAGTTGTACGCTGATTGTTTTCAGTAACCGTGTCTAATTCACCGTCTTGTTGAACACAATAAACCGCTGCTGGGTTAGCGACTGAAACACGTTGGCCCTCGCTATATTCTGCATAGTCGTTTGCACAACCGCCTAATACAACGGCACATACAGCCATCAAACCAATTTTCTTCATGTCTATCTCCTACGTGATAACTCTATAATCGAATGCGTTAAGTTCTACAGAACCAAATGAGAAGCTCTATGAAATTAGTATATTTTAGATTTCAGAAAAGGTTGTCCTAATTTGGTCAAGATATTGAAATAGGTTGATATTTCTTCATGTTTAACGACTTTTTGAGTGTTAGATCAAGCTAAGTGGATTCAAGTTACCGTAGGAATATCCCCGTCCGATCCGTTCTGGCTAGCGGTTGTGAACCTCGAATCTATTGATGATTATGATATGATGCCGCCAAATTCAGTAGAGCAGTCAGAATCATGAGACACCTAAAAACAACCATCCATCCTGATATCGACCATCTAGACAATAAAACGGTCTATAAGCGCAACGCTGCCCGTGCCATTGTGTTAGATGGTGAAGACATTCTGATGCTGTATACAGAGCGTTATCACGACTACACCATTCCTGGTGGTGGTTTGGATGAAGGGGAAGATGTGATCGCAGGTATGGTTCGTGAACTCGAAGAAGAGACTGGCGCGAAGAATATCCATAGCATCAAGCCGTTCGGCATTTTTGAAGAGTTTCGTCCTTGGTACAAAGACGATGCAGACATGATGCACATGATTTCTTACTGCTACTCATGCAAGATCGATCGTGAGCTTGGTGAAACGGCTTACGAAGATTATGAAGTGAAAAACGGGATGAAACCGGTGTGGATGAATATCCATGAAGCGATCGCTCATAACGAAAAGACCATGGCAGAGAGCCCTAAGAAGGGCATGAGTATTGAACGTGAAACCTTTTTGCTGCATTTGATTGCCAAAGAGATGCTTTAGCCGTTATCAATACTAGCCTGCTAAGCTATTTATTTGCCGCCACTTTTGGCGGCAAAATTGTTTCTAGCAATGCTAAAATTTAATAGCGGAAACTAATTATTGAATATGGTTGATATTGTCAACTAAGTGTTTTTGATGTATCTTTACCTCAGCGATGAACCTATCTAGCTTAACTGCCCGGTTATATCGTTAAATCTCGCTGTGAGCCTGCCCTAAACAAAGAATACTATGAATAAAAGACAGTTTATTGCCCATTATCTGCGCATGAATCGCACCTCGTACTTATTGGCGATTGTGTTCATCTTTCTCGTCAACTGGTTTCAAGTAGAGATCCCTCGCTATATCCAATTGGCGATAGATTTGATTGATGATGCCTCTTCAACTGGCCACCAACAGCTTCAAACCTATGTTGGGATTGTGGTCGGGATGTCGGTTGCCATGGTGGTGGTGAGAATTCTGTCTCGTATCTATGCGCTTAATCCGGGGCGAATTACAGAGGCCGCACTTAAAAGTACACTTCTACAAAAGTTGAATCGCTTACCGAGCAGCTTTCACGAACGCTTTGCTTCGGGTCGACTGATCTCGATTATCAACAATGACCTTAGTGGCATTCGACTGCTGTTTGGTGTCGGCTTCTTGCAGTTCTTCAATGCCTTGCTTGCGTTGTCGTTGACGCCTCTTTACATGTGGCGCATATCGCCAGAACTCACACTGTATTCGATCATTCCTATCTCAATCGCTTTTGTGATTTTCCGTGTGGGCTTCAAGCGTATGAAAGCGCTGCATTTAGAGCACATGAAGCGCCTACAAAATCTGTCTGCTCAGCTAATGAGTTACCTGTCTGGGATTGATCTCATTAAGAGCCAGCAGATGTCACCTTGGGTGAAAGCTGAAACTGAAAAACTGAACCAGTTATTGCTTGAATGCCGCCTTAAAATTACACGCATTCAAGTCTTCTTTATGCCGGTACTCGACTACGCCAATGACCTGATGAAAATCATCATTCTTGGGCTTGGTGGCTACATGTTAATGAGACAGGAACTCACACTTGGTGAGATTACCGCCTTTCTGACTTACTCAGTTTTGCTCGCTATGCCATTGATGCAACTTGGCAGAATCGCGACCATTTATCAGCGAGGCATGGTCGGTATCCAAAGTGCACAAACCATTCTTAATGCCAAAGTCCCAGAGCTAGATGAAGATAAGCTTACTGAATTAGATGTTGAATCGCTGAAGGGAAAAACGTTTTCCGTTCGCAATCTCAGCTTCAGCTATTCAGGTGAAGAACGCGTGATTCTCGATGACATCAGCTTTGATATTCCAACAGGTAAGAAAGTGGGTGTGTTAGGCGGGATCGGAGCGGGTAAAACGACATTAGTGAACTGCTTAAACCACCACTTGGATGTACCACAAGGTTCTGTTTTCCTTGGTGAAAGAGATGTCACTAGCTTCTCACGCAGTGACTTACGCCGTTACGTGAAAACCGTGACTCAAGACCCTTACCTGTTTTCAGCAACCGTCGAAGACAATATCCGCTTTGGTAGCCTAGATACCGATTTGGCAAAGAGTCAGGTTGATGAAGTGCTAGAGCTCAGCCAGTTGGCTAGTGATGTGACACGTTTTGAACACGGCGATCAAACCTTAGTCGGTGAGAAAGGGATCATGTTGTCAGGTGGTCAGAAGCAGCGCTTAAGTATTGCGCGTGCTTTATTGCAACCCACCGACCTGATCATCATGGATAACGTTCTATCGGCTGTCGACTATGAAACAGAACGTAAGATCTTGGAAGGTTTGTTTAAACGTTTGGAAAATCAATCGGTTCTTGTGGTTTCACACCGCGTTAATGCCCTTGAATATATGGATGAAGTCATCGTGTTGAACGAAGGTAAAGTGATCGCGAAGGGCGACCACGCCACGTTATTGAAAACCTGTGATTACTATTACGATACATGGCAACTACAGCAGAATGAAACGGAGGCAGCAGCATGTTAAAACGTGTTGATCTCAAGTACCTCAAGCACTTTTTTAAGTTTGCTAAGAAATACAAAGGCTCTGCGATTCTGGGCATCGCTATGCTTCCTCTTTCTGTCATCACGAGCTTGTTGTTCCCTTGGCTGATCATTCAAGTGATCGATGTTCACCTGAGTCACGGGGATATGGATGGACTGCTCGAGTACGTCTTCTATCTCGTTGCCGTGCTGGTGGCGAGCTATGTGGTGGATACCACCTATTCGTACAACCTACGTAAAACCGGGCAATACACGATAACTGACATGCGCTCAGTGTTGTTTGCTCGCGTGCTCAAACTGCCACGCAGCTATTTTGATAACACACCGATTGGCGTAACGCTTTCACGATTAACCAGTGATTTGGAAACCATCGGCGAGACGTTTGTTCAGTCGGTTGTCGGGCTAGTTAAAGACAGCATCAATACCATTGCTCTGTTAGTGATGATGTTCTTTATTGATTGGCAGTTAACGATGATTGTATTGATCATTATGCCACCAGTGATGTATTTGACGGTTTATGTACGAAACCGACTTCGTGCACTCTATAAGGTGACTCGTTCTTCGTTGGCTCGCGGTATTGGCTTTTTACAAGAAGTCTTATTTGGCATGAAAACCGTTCAGATGTACCGAGCGGAAGAGCAAGTCGAGCAACGCTACCAAGGCTATACCGATGAGTTTTTAAGAGCGCAGAAGAAGATCAATAAATACGATGCGATTTTGTTCTCGTTTATCTCCGGCATCACTTCAATCACTATCGCGATTATGATCTGGTATGGCTCTGAGCAAGTGATAGAAGGAGCGCTCACCTTGGGTGTGCTGATTGCGTTCATCAATACTTTAGAGAAAGTGTTTGTGCCGATCCGTGACTTTACTTCGCAGATCGCTTCGATTCAGAGTTCATTTGCAGCGTTTGACCATATTGAAGAGCTGTTTGTTGAGCCGACTGAAGAAGAAGGGCGCAACCTGTTGTCATCTAACAAGGTTGAGAAGCAGCTTGAACAGTTTGTGAGCCTAGAGTTTAAGAACGTAAGCTTCCGCTACAAAGACGACTCTCCCTACGTTCTAAAGAATGTCTCGTTTGTATTGGAGAAAGGGCATCAAATCGCGCTTGTGGGTTCGACGGGCTCGGGCAAGTCGACGATTCTGCGTCTGATCTCTAAAGCCTACCAAGACTATGAAGGCAGCATTTTGTTGAATGGAATAGAGCTGTCACAGATCTCAAGTGAAGACTCTGCTCATTTGTTCTCAATGATGATGCAAGACGTGCACTTATTTGAAGAGACCATCCAATTCAATATCGCGCTGGGCAAAACGCATCTATCTAGAACTGAGGTTGAACAGGCGGCGCGCTATGTTTATGCCGATAAGTTTATTGAACAATTGCCACAAGGTTATGACTTCCACTTGGAAAAGAACGGCTCTAACTTGTCTGTAGGGCAAACGCAGCTTATCTCGTTCGCTCGAGCGGTTGCACAGGGTGGTCAATTGATGATGCTTGATGAGGCGACCAGTTCGGTAGATTCAATCACTGAAGACCTGATTCAAAAAGCAATGCAGCGCCTTTTCAAGGAAAAAACCGTGATTGCGATTGCACACCGTTTGAGTACCGTTCGTCACTCAGATACGATTTTGGTGTTGGAAAAGGGTGAAATTGTTGAGCAAGGTAATCATCAACAGCTGGTGGCACACAATGGTATTTATGCTGGCTTGTTACAAGAATCGATTGTAGAAACGGGCGATTCTCAAGTAACGGTTGCCTGATCACCTCAAATCAGGTTTACCGTTATCGATACTATGAATTGGTGTTGCTTATGTTTCACCAATTTCTATTCTTTTCTAGTATTCCCAGTAGCTTAGGGAAAATAAAACATATTTTACGATTATTAATATGTTATGATATCCCTACTACTAAAGGGGTGTCTTAGGGCATCGGGATGTATGCAAGCAAAAAGAACCGGCTTGTGTCAGTCACTTTCTGGCGAATATGGAATCGAAAATGTTGTTGGAAGAAGTTGTAGAAATTATCGAATTAACCGACTCAGACCATTTATCTCAAGCAATGGAACTGTTTAACGAGCATGGTTTTGTTGATACTGAGTCTTTACCTTTTATGAATGTTGTTTTTGAAACAGCACCAGATCAACTTGCGAAGAAGCTGTCGCAGATTGGTTTTAAAGGTTTAGTGCAAGTCGAAAAGAATGAAGATGCATCGGGCTTCACCATTATTGATGCTGACCGCGTTCTGCTAAAAGATTCTGCTTAGTTGAAAGGCTCTGCTTAGCTGCAAGATTCTTCTTAATGACAAGAATAAGATTCAGCTTAGTGAAAAGACTCTATCCAGTTCAGTAACACCCGTTATGATTATTTGAGGTTAACACAGTGACAACAGCAACCGTTTCATCAACAGAGCAACACATTTCCAATGAACATGCGCTTTTAGGTGCATCGTTATTAGCGTCTCAAAAAGTTGAGTTGGCTCTGTTCAGTGTGATCTCTAAATTAGTTAAAACCCTATCAAAAGATCAGCAACAGGCATTAGGTTTGGATTTGGATACCTTTTTAAGGGAGAAGCCAAGTGAACAAGCCTCGACTCTGAGCCGCTACGAAAATACGTTTGGTGAACAACTTCCTTTGAAGGCTAATGAACTCAACGATTTTATTTATCATCGAAACTTGGTCACTCGTGGCTTTTGGCGTGTGACTGGTGCTGATGTTAAAGGCGGTGAGAAACTTGCTAACCCAGAGCTTTATTTAAAAGAGTTCTTGGCTAAATGTGAATACTGGCAAGTGATGATTGATACTCAAACCAAGTAATCAAATTGAAATAAGAAAGCCATAGCGAACATGCTATGGCTTTTTTGTGGTTCATCGCGGATTAGCG